>JAGRBM010000025.1 GCA_020434085.1 Chrysiogenia bacterium
CCTCGCTCCGCGGCGCTGCGCCGGTCGGCGATATGGGTGACGTTCTGGCGATGACGCCTGACGGCTCGACGCTCTACACCGTGCTTGCCTCGGATGAGACCGTGGACGCCGGCGGCGATCTGGCGATCATCAATCGCACGAACAATTCGGTCATCAGCACGATCCCGCTCGATGATTCGACGCTGTTCGATGATTCCGGCGCGCCCATAGATTGCATTGGCGGCCAGATTGTTGCCGGCCTTTCCGCGCCCTGCGACCTGATCTCCATGACGGTGTCTTCGGATGGCAGGCTCTTCGCCCTGCTGGATCAGGATGGCACCAGGCATTTGATCAACATCGATCCCGTCACGGGTGAGATGACGTGGCTGCGCTACCTCGATTCGAGCTATTACATCGGCTCGATTGCCTGGGCGCCGCCGGCCTGCAATCTGTTCTATACGACCGATTGATGCCGGCATTGTGACGGTTGAAATGGAGCCCCGCCGGAAACGGCGGGGCTCTTCTCTTTGGAGCGTTGATCGCGCATCCTAGGGGCGGAGCACGAAGCGATGGATTCTGAAAGCGAAACCGCGGCAACTGAAGCGGCGCCGGTGCCCGCGCGGCGGGTGATGGAGATGATCGAACTCGCCCTCCATGCGAGCTTCACACGTTTCCCTGCCATCGCGGCGCTGGCCTTGCCGCTCTTTGTGCTGGTGTTCGTCCCCTCGGCGCTTTCCAACTGGCTCGGCTATCGCGCGGCCGCCGAAGTGTTTTCCAATTTCGTCGGCTCCTTCTCCATGCAGAATTTCGATCCCAATGCGTTGCGCTTTTACCTGGAGGGCAACGCGGCAGTGCCGGAGGTGCCGGGCAGTGCGTTGATGGACCTGCTCGGCCTGGTCTCCTGGATCGGTGGGCTGGCCTTCGGGCCGTTGGTGCTGGGCGCGCTGGTGTTGCTCATTGTGGGACAGAGCCTGGACATTCGCATCGAAGCAATGCAGGCCTGGCGCGGCGCAGCCCGCCGTGCGAGCTCATTGATCTTCACTGAGCTGGTAAAAGCCATTCTGCTTGGATTGATCGCGCTGATTTCCGTGCTGGTCGCCATGGTTGTCCTGATTCTGGGCGGCTCCATCATTGACCTGGTGGTCGGGAGTCTCGACGCGCGAATTGCCGGTGCATTCGCGGTGTTCTTCTTCGTCTTTGTGGGCGGGGTGATCGCCCTTGGGCCCGTGGCGTACGCCTACCTGTTGTGGATCTACACCATTCCCGTGGTGCTGATGGAGGGTGCCGGTATTTCTCGCGCGTTCGAGCGCAGCGCCCGCATGGTGCGTTACCGCCCGGCCGGGCAGAGGATATGGGAGACGCACCCGATGCGGCTGACCGGGTTGCTCACAGTGGCGGGGCTCACCCTGCTCGTAGCGAGCCTGCCTGCCTTCGGGCCGGTGCTGCTCTGGCTTGGAAAATCCTTCGGCCAGATTGCCAACGATCCCACAATCATTTTCAGCATGCCGACCAGTGTGTTTGTCTTTTCGGTGCTTCTGATGGCCCTGCCACAGGTTGTGCTGGCCGCGCTCTTCCAGGGATCAATCGGGCTCTATTACCTGGACGCGCGGGTGCGCGATGAGGACCAGACCCACGGCGGGGAGCTGGTGCGCGACTACCTGAGCGAGCTGGCGAGCGGCGGCATGCCCGAACCGGCTCTGCCGAGGGCCGCGCCTGCCCCGGCCGATGCTCCCCCCTCGCAGGCGCCGGCCTGGCATCCGGGTCGGAGCCTTCCCTCCAACTGGCCCGACGGCAGGTAGAGCCGGTTTGCCCCCCGCGCCGGGGGCATTCATACTCCCGGGGATGAGCACGATGCTTCAAAAAGCCGTGATTCCACTTGCCCACTGCCCGGATTGCGGGGTGGAGACGATTCTCTACGGATTCTGGGACGAGGCGCGCGGCTGTCTGCTGCGCCGCTGCACCGTCTGCGAGCGCGTGGTCGATTCCGGGGAGGGTGCCGAAATCGACTACCTCTCGGCCTGCGACTTCGACGGCACGCAGTTTGAAGTGACCGCCGCATTGCCGGTTGATGGCGGCTGTGGTGGCGGATGCTCCACCGGCGGGTGCGCCACCTGCGATCAGGTCGAGACCTGCGAGAAGGTGCATTGAACAAGCGCTCACTTTGCCTGCCCCCTGATCAGGCCCCGAATTCTCCTCTTTTTCGATGAATCGCTTGACGCCGCGCCGCGGCAATTGTAATCGAGCGCCCGAATCGGGTTATACTAAGCCCATTACCGATGATTTGCCCTGACAGGCGATTTCGCACGAGGTGGCCGTGAAGCGCCAGAAGTCCGATTATACGATTCAGGCCGTTGCCCATGCACTGGACTTGCTCGAGCAGTTCCAGGGGGACGACGACGAGCTCGGCGTGACCGAACTCTCCAAACGCCTGGGTCTGCACAAGAACAACGTCTTTCGTTTGCTCGCCACGCTCGAAGCGCGCGGGTACATCGAACAGAACGGGGAGTCGGGCAACTATCGCCTGGGCCTCAAGGTGCTTGAACTCGGCCAGACCTTCATCAGCCAGGCCGGCATGCTGCGTCAGTCCGAGGCCCTGCTGCACGAACTGGTCGGCAAGGTGAATGAAACCGCCTACGTTGCCGTCGTGCGCGACGGAATGGCCGTTTATCTCAACGGTGTCGAACCCAACCGCACGGTACGCGTGGTTTCGCGCGTTGGCCATCGCCTGCCCATCTTCGGCACGGCGGTCGGAAAATCCCACGCTGCATTCTGGAGCGACGAAGAAATCCGCACCGCGCTCAAGCAGTACCCGCCGCGCGCGTTCACACCGAAGACCATCGTTGAACCCGACGCGATCATGGCCAAGCTTCAGGAGACGGCCCGCCAGGGCTGGGCAATCGATGACGAGGAATACGAACTCGGCGTTCGCTGCGTAGCGGCGCCGGTTTATGATTACACCAGACGCGTGCGCGGATCGGTGTCGGTTTCGGGGCCGGCCTCGCGCATGACGCCCGAGCGCATCACCAAGGAAATCGTGCCGGCCATTCAGGAAGCGGCACTTCAGCTCTCACACCAGCTCGGGTACGAACCGGCGAAGTCCTCGGCGACTCGCTAGATCGGCGCGGCCCCGTAGAGGGGGGCCGTCACACCATTGCCCGGCGGGGGTGGGCAGTTGTGAGGCGTTTCAGCAATTCAATTCATTTCGTATTGATGGCAAGCACGCTCTGCGCGGCGCTGTTTCTTGGCGCGTGCGCAAAGGGCGCACCCGAGGCGGGAAGCGCCGACTGGAATCGCAGGCTCGAACGCGGCGATGTGATCATCGACGCGCGCGACATCCCGAGTACCGGCCTGAAGCTGGCGACGGTGACGGCAGTCGTCGACGCGCCGCCCCCGGTGGTCTGGGAAGTCTTTCAGGACGCCGGCGAATTCCGGAGATTCCTCTACCAGGTCAAGGACAGCGCCGAACTCGAACG
Organism: Chrysiogenia bacterium; assembly: GCA_020434085.1. Lineage (NCBI taxonomy): Bacteria > Pseudomonadati > Chrysiogenota > Chrysiogenia > Chrysiogenia bacterium. Next base: position 3,453 of record JAGRBM010000025.1, read on the forward strand.
CCGTGACGGAAACCGCTATTTCAGAATCTCCATTGAGCCCGACGCGCTGGCGCGCATGGTAACCGGCGACATCACATTTACGGCCGAAATCTCGGAAGTCGTGGATACGCAGGCTGGCGTATGGCGCGGTGACTTCACCGGGATCGAGGGCAATGTGGAGCGCGTCTACGGCGCGTGGCGGCTGGAGACCTACAGCAACAACCGCACGCTTGTTCAGTTCAGTACTTTCATCGACCTGGGTTACCCCGGAACCATCGACCTGACGGTGAACAGCTACACGGCCAACTTGCTGGGACACTGGGCCGACGATCTTCGTGATTACGTGCGTGACCGCGGCGTGCGGATGGATCTGGAACAGCGGGCGGCCGCCCGTGCAGCGGGCAAATACGATCAGCCCGTTACGCCCATGGTCGAGGGTCTCGACGACCTCATGCGATAACGCCCGGATGGGCCCGGGCGTTTCTTCGATTCAGTTACAGAATTTGATGCGGGTCAGTCTTCGAACTGGGCCAGCAGTTCGGCCTGCTCTTCGGTGAGCTCGGCCTTCATGTGGTCGCGGCGGAACTTGTAGTAGAACGCCTTCAGCTCGTCGTTCTCCGATTCCATGCTCATCGCGAGCTTTAAGTTCATGTCGGCGCTGGGGAAGTTCTTCTGATTGATGCTCGTGGCGGCCAGCTTGACGTAGCGCTTGCCGGGTTCGGTCTGTGCGACGTCCTCGTCCTTCTTGGCGCGGGCCTTGGCCTCTTCGGCGGACTTGTCGTAGCGCAGATTCTGCGCGCGATTGGGCCCCGTGACTCGCTTGATATAGAGCTTGCGCAGGTTCTCGTCGCGCAGGATGGAGTAGGCCTCCGAAATACGCTTGTAGACGTCCATGACCTGCCGGTACGTATCCTCGGGGACGCGGCGGTAGAAACGATCGGGGTGCCAGGTTTTCGACTGTTTGAAGAAGGCGCTTTTTACATCCGCGGCGTTGGCATCGTGCGGGACGCGGAGAACTTGGAAGTAATCCATCTGGTCGAGCATCATCGCCGCTTTGGCGATCTGGGCCAGTTGTTCCGGGGTGTAGGACATTTACGAATCTCTCTGCGGTGTAATCTCTGTTGCTCGCTACGCCTGAATGTCCGGCGAGGATTCCTGCATTCGCTGAATTTCTTCTTCCGAAAGCGCGCCGTAGGCCGTGATCGAAATCGACTGTTCCTGGCCCGTGTCCAGATCCTTGGCGGATACGTGGACAATGCCGTCGGTATCGATCTCGAACGAAACCTGAATCTGCGGCTCACCCTGCAGGGCGCGGCGAATGCCGGTCAGCGTGAACTCGCCGAGCATTTCGTTCTCTTCCTGCTTGGTCGACTCGCCCTGGAACACGCTGATGCGCACCGTGTCCTGGTTGTCGCGGGTCGTGGTGAAGGTGTGCATCTGTTCTGTCGGAATCGGGGTGTTCTTTTCGATCAGGTGTTTGATCAGCCCGCCGACGGTGCCGATGCCCAACGAGAGCGGCGTGACGTCGAGCAGCAGTGAATCCTGCGTCGCGTTGGTGAGCGAGGCGCCCTGAATGGCCGCGCCGATGGCGACAACCTCATCGGGATCGACGCCGATGTGGGGAGTCTTGAAGAAATACTTCTCCACCGCGCTGCGGATGGCCGGCATACGCGTCGAGCCACCGACCATGATGACGCTGTCGATGTCGTTGATTGTCAGGCGCGCATTCTGCAGTGCCTCGTCGCAGACGTGGAAGGAGCGCTGAACCAGGTCCAGGCACATCTGCTGGAAATTGTTGCGGGTGAGCGTCGTGTCCAGATGCAGCGGCCCGTTGGGCGTGAGCACGAAGTTGGGCACGTTGACCTTCACTTCGGTGCGCTCGGACAGGGCCCACTTCACGCGCTCGGAAAGCGCCTTGAGTTTCTGCATCGTCTCGGGATCGCCGCTGACGTCGTACTTGTTGGACTTCTTGAACTCGTCGGCGAGGAACTGCAGGATGCGGTCGTCGAAGTCGTCGCCGCCCAGGTAGGTATCACCCGAGGTGCTGATCACTTCGAACACGTCGTTGCCGATCTCCAGCACGGAAACGTCGAAGGTGCCGCCGCCAAGATCGTAGATCACCACGCGCTGCTGCAGGCCCTTGCCGTATCCATAGGCCAGCGCCGCGGCGGTTGGTTCGTTGATGACGCGCAGAATGTCGAGACCCGCGATGCGCCCGGCGTCCTTGGTTGCCTGGCGCTGGCCGTCATTGAAGTAAGCCGGACAGGTAATCACTGCCTGCGTGACTTCCTCGCCCATGGCCTCTTCGGCGATTTGCTTCATCTTTTTCAGCACCATTGCGCTGATCTCAGGAAGCGAATAATCGCGGTCGCGAATGTTGATGCGAACGTCGGAGTTCGGTCCTTCAACAATCTGGTAGGCGCAGACTTCCTTGGCCTTGCCGACTTCTTCACTGAAGATTTTACGGCCGATCAGGCGCTTGGCGGAGTAGACGGTGTTGCGCGGGTCGACAACGGTGCGCTTCTTGGCGTCCACGCCCACGATGGGATTCTGGCCCTCGGGAAAAGAAACAACCGAGGGCTGCGTGTTGCGGCCTTCCGTGTCCTTGAGAACGACTGCCTTGCCGTCAATGACGCACGCAACGCAACTGTTCGAGGTTCCGAGGTCGATTCCGACGACCTTGCCCATAGTCGAGTCTCCATCGAGGCAGGTGGCGCCGGTCTTCCGGAGCAGGAAACGGTCATCCTGAACGGGGCCGGCGGGTACCCTGTTGATGGCTGGTTATTTAGCGCAGGCCGGCGCCCGCATCAATCGTGCGGGCGAAGGAAAAGGCCTTTGGGAACAGGAAGTTAGGCCTGTGCGATGGGTCACGGGGAAAGCCGTGTGACGGCCCGCTCTCAGTTCTGTTCGAGAATCGTAAACTCGACCCGGCGGTTGCGCGCGCGGCCGGCTTCGGTGGAATTGTCGGCAATCGGAACTGCCTCGCCAAAGCCGATGGCGGTAAGCCGTCCGGCCTCCACGCCCGACTGGACCAGGAACTGTACGACGGCCTCCGCCCGCTTCTGGGAGAGGCGTTGATTGGTCTGGGCCCCGCCGCGGTCATCGGTGTGACCCTCGACCTGAACGAGCTTCACGTTGGGATTCTTCTTGATGATGTCGGCCACCTGCAGCAGGGCCGGGTAGCTCGACTCGGCCAGCCGGTCGCTGCCGGTGACAAAGTTGATCTGGTCCTGCAGGGCGATGCGGTCTTTCTCGAGCTGCGCGCCTTCGGGCTTTTCGGGCTGCACGGGATCGAGCGTCACTTCGACGAAGAAGTTCTGTCCCGACTCCAGGCGAACGGCCTTCTCCTTGGGCTTGAATCCATCGGCGGTGAAGATCGCGGTGTAGCTGCCGGGATTGATTTCCTTGCGGAACCGGCCGGTGTCGGCGTTCGTCTTGATGGGGCCGAATCCCGGGTCGGGATCGAAGCGCACAACTGCCGCAACCGGCAGGCCGCCGGCATCGAGCACGCGACCACCCACGATGGCCGGGCGCACGACTTCCTTTTTCTTCGCCATCGCGCGCGGAGTCATCGCAATGTCCTGCTCCAGGTTGCGATTGGAAATGACGTCGATGGTACCTTTGACGGCTTCATAGCCGTCGGCAATGACCGTGTACTCGACCGTGCCGGCCGGGATGGGCGGCGTGAGATAGGCGCCCGAATCGGGATTGACGTCCACCCGCATTTCTTCGGGTTCCTTGATGAGCATGGCGGCTTTTTGTACCGGCCCACCGGTCTGCGCGCTCTTCACGATGCCGTGGAAGCGCCCGTCCATGGGTTCGAGTTTCCCGCCGCAGGGCTCGCCGACGTTGATCTGGCGACCCTCCATCTGACGGGCGAGCTGATCGACCATTTCGTTGAGCAATACCTGGCTGATGCGCGCGAGCGGGTCGCGGCGATCGGCAAAGACGGAGTAGGAACTGCGCGAGGCAGAAGAGGACCAGAGCATTTCGCCGGTCTCGACCGCAATGAGGCGCGCGTTCACGCCGACGGCAGGCTCATCACCCTTGAGGAGCTGGTCGGACTGCTCGGTTCCGGCCGTGTTGGGATACCAGTATTCGGAGACGCTGCCGTAGAAGACGCCGTCGACGTTGAGCTGCTCGCCGAGCTTGCGGGCAAAATCGGAGCTGATGCGGTTGGGAATGCGCAGGTTCACCTGACGGGCGGCCTGCTGCACCTCCATGCGGTCGATGACGCGGAACTGGCGCCGGGCGTAGAGCTCGGAGGCGAAGAAATCGGCAACGATCTCACCGGCGCGCGGGTAGGGCGTCAGGTTCTCGAAGGGCATCACCGCGACGCACTGAACCGGCTCCAGCAGGACCTTGGGCTTGATGGATTCGGTGTGGATCGATTTGCCGCACGCCGCGGTGAGCAGCGCCAGTGCGATCAGCAGTGTGTGTTTCAGATGTCGCGACATTTCTCGCGCAAACTCCGTTCCTTTGTCCCGGCCCTCAATCTGACCTGCGCCGCTCATCGCGTGACGAGCGCGCTGGAGAGTTCATCCTTCATGTCCCTGACGATCAGGGACGCAATGCGGTTGACCGGGTCGCGCTCGCGCGTGAAAAATGCGTCGGAGGCGCGCGACTGGCTCGACGCCCAGAGCGTCTGGCCGGTGGCCACTTCCACCATGCGCACGGTAATGGCGACGGCGGGTTCGCGTGCGTCCTGGCGTGTCTTGTCCAGCCGGTAAGCGTATTCCTGCACGGCACCATAGACGACGGCGTCGGCGCGAATGGCGCGACCCACGTCCTGCGCGTAGGTGCGATCGGGCGCCATCATGACCACGCCCCCGGTTTCCCCATAGAGCTTCTCGGAGGTGTCGCTGTCGATCACCTTGTAGCGGCCCATGGAAAAGAGTTCCGTTGCGATCAGGTCGGCGACGATGTCGCCGGCGTTGGGATAGTCGGTCAGATTCTCGAACGGCAGCACCGCCACGACGGCAATGCTCTGCAGACTGGGCGCGGGTCCCAGGTAGGTGCGCGTGTAGCTGTTTCCGCATGCTGTCATAAAGAACAAGCATGCGATCACAAGCGCGCGCAGGTTGCGGGTGTTAAACATCATGGGACGAATTTTCCCCTCCAGGCAGCAACTCGTCCCCGCCTATTGAGTCTCTCGAATTCCAGCGCGCGCGCCGGGTCAGCCCCTCGAAGGGAGCGCAACAACGGCCCGACCCTTGGTCGTGACGTTGCCCCGGTTCGTCTCACTGGTGACCTCGCACTCGGCGAGGTTCTCGCCATTTTCCTGCCAGGTGCGCACCACTCGCCCCTTGCAGATGACCTTGTCTTTCATGTCCGTCATGGAAGTAAAACGGACACCAAATTCTTTTACCTTGCCGGCCGGTGAGATCCAGTCGCTCAGAAGCTGGCCGACAAACCCCATGCTGAGCATGCCGTGGGCGATGCACCCATTGGGCATCCCGGCAGCCTTGGCAAAATCCTCGTCATAGTGCAGCGGGTTGTAGTCGCCGCTGGCGCCCGCATATTTTACGAGCTGCACCCGGTTGATTTCGTCCTTGGTGAGGGTCGGGATTTCCGTGCCCTCCTGAACGTCCTCGAAGTAAACCTGATCTGCCATGAAGCTGCCGTCCTGCAATCGGTCTCGCGCTGCGGGGGCTGTCCAGTCGTGCTGCAACGGAAAAACCCCAACAGTTCCAGAACTTTATCAAGTCCCGCCCCCACCGGCAAGGGCAGCGGGCTTAAATTTGTGTGAACAGCCCGGGCTCTCCGAGCTGCCACCGTCCCATTTCTAGCATGGGAGCCCGGCCTTGCCGGTGACCCACCCCACACCAGGGGCGGGTCACCGGCGCGAGTTGCGGAGAGTTGGGGCTGGGCTTCGTGTTGCCCCGGTGCCTGGGCGAGCTTCCTCCCGAAAGGTTGACAGCAGAGCAGGAAAGCAGGTAGAAAGGCGATACTGAAAACGGTTTTCAAAGTCGTTTTCAGTATCGGGCCCGCGAGAGGCGGGAAAATACAAATAAAGAGGGTTTTGGAGGCAATGAGAGGCAGATGACAAAAACTATGAAATTCAGCCGCGTGGTGATGGCGGCACTCATCCTGGCGCTGGCGAGCGCCGGAGTGGCAACCGCCGAGGAAAACGGCGACCTGGCCGAGCGCGTGCGGCGCCTCGAAGAGCAGCTTGCCGAGCGCGACCAGGCGGACAAAAACGAAAGCAAGCCATCGAGCGAGAGCGTGGGACACGACATCTTCGGCACCGGCACCAGCATCGGGGCCTACGGCGAATTCATCTACAACAACGTGCTCGGCGGCCGCACGGCCAAGGACACCTGGGACGCGCGCCGGATGGTGCTCTTCGTGGGCCACGAATTCAGCGACGAGTGGCGCTTCTTCTCGGAGATCGAGGTCGAGCACGGCGAGGAAATTTTCCTGGAGCAGGCTTTCATCGACTGGCAGCCGCGCCAGGAGATAGGCCTGCAGGCCGGCGTGCTCCTTCTCCCGCTGGGTATTATCAATGTCACCCACGAGCCGACGACGTTCTATTTCTCCGAGCGTCCGCGGGTGGACAATGCGCTCATTCCCAGTACGTTCCGTGAAAACGGCGTGATGGCCTACGGCTCCTTCGGCGATCTCTCCTATCAGCTCGGCGTCTTCAACGCGGGCGAGATCGAGGGCATCGCTCCCACCGCCGCGCCGCCGAGCGCCGGTGACCTCGACGGCATTGCGACCGGCGGCATTCGTTTCTCGCGCCAGAAGGCGGTCGAGGCATTCTCGAATGACTTCGCAGTGGCCGGTCGCCTGCAGTATGCCGCTCCCGGAGGCCTGACCCTGGGCCTGGGCGGCTACACCGGTGAGTTCGACCACAACATCAAGAGCCCGGCGATCAGCGCCATTGTCGATCATCGCGCGCGCATCACCATTGGCGAGGTCGATCTGCGCTTCGTCATGGAACAGCTCGAGGTGCGCGGCGAGTATGCGATCGTCTGGCTGGGCGGCGCGTCCGCTCTGAACTCGGCGCCGGGTCTGACCGCCAGCGTTCCCGACCGCCTGCATGGCGGCTACGTGGAAATCGCCTACGACATCCTTCCGCACATTGTGGAGAGCGATCAGCGCCTGTTTGTCGCCTTCCGCGGCGAATGGTTGGACCTGCAGGCCTCGACCCCGACGGGCATCGCCAAGATCGGCGGCGCCGAAGAACAACAGGAATACAACTTCGGCATCGCGTGGAAACCGGTGGACGGCGTGATCGCGAAGGCCGACTACCAGATCCGCCGCGATGATACGGCCGCCGGCGTCCCGGATCAGTTCAACGCATCGGTTGGTCTGTCGTTCTAGTTCGACCTGCGATCTTGAAAGAGTTGCTCCCTTGGGTGGGGGCGATGCGGGCGGGAGGGCATTTGGCTCGCCGGATGTCTTCCGCGTCGCCTCCGCCCAGTTTTTTGGGGTCAGTCCTGCGGATTGAGATGACCGGCCAGCACGGAGAGCCCCTTGAGGTCGGCAACGTCCTTGGGCAGCTCGGGGACGCGGGCAATGAACTGGGTCTTTGAGAGCTGGCGCTCGAGCAGGGCGACGTTCTTGTCCTCGGTGCGCCGCCGCATTTCATGGTGGCGCATGTTCCCGACAAGCGTGTGCATCAGCTCGCCGGGAACGCCCTCGATCTTCGGTGCTTTTTCGAGCACGCCCAGAAGCTTCTCGGCTTCGGGCTCGCTTTCCAGGCTGCGGAAGTAGTTGGGCTCGACCCGGTTCACGATGAATCCCGAGTTGTGCATCCCGTAACCCGTGATTTTTTCGTGCAGGAAGAGCGCTTCCTCGATGGTGATGAGGTTCGGGGAGGTCACCACCAGCAGGGCGCAATCATCGCTCTGGAAGAGCCGTTCGATCGCCTGCGCGCGGTCGGTAAAGCCGCCCATCAGGTCGGCGAAGGCGCTGAAGAACTCGCCGGCATCGCGAATGGCTTTCTCGCCCGTCACCATGGAGAGGATGCGGAACATGCTCGCCTTGCCCAGGCGCTGCAGAAAGCCTCCGCGTGAATTCTGCGCGGCCTTGAATGCGTCCACCAGCATCCGGATCATCGGGTTTCCCGTGAGCATTCCCTGAAAGCGCGTCGGCGCGGTGAGGAAATCCAGGGCGTGCTTGAGCGGCGGCGTGTCGACGATGATCAGGTCGTAGTCACACTCGTGGTAGAGCTCGTAGAGTTTTTCGGTCGCCATGTATTCGGGCGAATCGGTCAGCGCGGCCGAGCCGTGCTGGTAGGCGGGTGTGCCGAGCAGCCGGTCGCGCGCCTCGGGGCTGGAGGCGTACTTGGCCACAAGCTCGTCGAAGGTCTTCTTCGCGTGCAGCATCGTGGCGTAGAGCTCGCCCCTGGGCTTGAGCCCCGCGGCCTCGAAAGTCTCCGGCGCGATCTTGTTCTGCGCGTTCTCTTCGAGATCGATGCCCATGGCCGTCGCCAGGCGGCGCGCCGGGTCGATGGTGAGCACGCAGACCTTGCGTCCCTGCAGGGCAGCGGCCAGCCCCAGCGAGGCGCTGACGCTCGTTTTGCCCACGCCGCCCGAGCCGCAACACAGCAGCACGCGCTTCGAAGCGATGAGTTCCTGCAGCGTCATCGGACCTTGCCCTCCAGGTCCTTGGCGATTCCCAGGATGGTCGTCTTGTCGAATCGCTCGGCGAAAATGTAGGGAACCTCGATGAGCGGAATATTGGGCCGGCGCAGTTTCTCGGCCATGGCCTGCTCGCGGTGGTGACGCTGGCGCACAGCGTCGGTGCACTGGATGAGCGCCGGCCCGAGCGGGCCGTCGCCGAAGGTCTTGCCGATGGCCTGCTGCGCGGCCGGATCAGAGAGAATGCGCAGGTAGTCGTCTTCGAGATTCTCAACGACCGGATCGGGATGCAGCGCGTTCAGAAACACGCCGCCCACCTGCACGTCCATGCCGTGACCGATCTGGTCGAGGTATTCGAGCGTCTCCACCACCGGCATCTCCAGCGGGAGGGTTACCAGGTTGAGCCGCGTCTTGGCCGGATCGTGCAGGAATTTGAGCAGGTCCTTGGCCATGTTGGGCAGGGGGCCCGAGCCGAGCACGTCGATGAGGACCTGCGGCATCTTCAGGAAGAACATGCCGTGTCCGGTCGCCGGCGCGTCGTAGACAACCAGGTCGTAGGGCCGCTTGTTGCCAAGGCCGCCGCACATGCGCCAGAGCTTGACCAGAATGGCCAGCTCCTTGATGCCCGGCGCGGCGTAGTAGGCGCGCTTGATGACGTCGCGCTCGAACACGGCGCGAAACAGGGCGCGGATCTTGATGATGTTCACGACGTATTCTTCGAGGGCGTGGTCGGGATCGAGCGCGCAGGCGTAGAGGTTGGGATAAATCTCGCGCTCCTCGAAGGCGAGCTCGGGCACCTGGAAAATTTCGTGGAGGCGGCCGAAGGTCTCGGTCTTTGTATCACTTTCGGCCAGCAGCACGCGCTTGCCCTGCCGCGCGGCGGCGACCGCCAACGCACAGGAAATTGTCGTCTTGCCGACCCCGCCCTTGCCCGAGTTGATGAGCAGACGCTTGTCCAGAAGCTCGATCATGTGGGGCCAAGGGTATCCCAATTGGCGAGCCTTTGGCCAGTTTCCAGACTGAAATCACATGCTTATGGAAGCTGAGCCTCGGCCCTGTCATTCCGAGCGCAGCGAGGAATCTCGCAAGATCGCGGCAGCGTTGCCTTCCACGTGGAGCAATGCCGGTCTGGGGTTTGCGAGATCCCTCACATCCGTTCGGGATGACACCCGGGGGTGAGCAAGCCTTACACCCGGTTGGCGCGGCCCATCACTTCCTTGATGAGGTCCTTGCCCAGCACCTGGGCGGCCGCCTGGAGGCCCGACATGGTGACGCCGCCGATGCCGTGGCCGCTGCGGGTGCTTGCTCCGCAGAGCAGCAGGCCCTCGACCTCGGTCTGTGCCGGCGGGCGGCCGTTGAGGAACTGCCGCGGGGTCGAGGCAATGCCGTAGGATGTCTCCGAGCCGGTATAGCGGCGCGAGGAGAGCGGGGTGGAGACTTCCTTGTAGACGATGTGTTCTTCGAGATCGGGGAAGACGCGTTTGGCGGTCTTGAGAACCGCGGCGGCGTATTCCTCTTTCTTCTTCTTGTAGGTCTCGTTCTTCTGGTAGGCGCCGGTGCGCACTTCTTCCTCGGTCACGCCCCAGAACTCGGGCTGGCAGGGGGCCAGCGACATCACCTGCATGTTGGTGATCCCCTCGGGCGCGACCTTCTTGTTGGTGGGGTCTTTTACCGATGCAATGGAGATGAACGCGAAGGGCTCGTCGAGAATCTCGCCGCGCTCGACCGCCGCGTAGAAGGGCTCCTGGTCGGGGCTCGGGAAAATCCAGTAGTTGGTGCGGGGGTGACCCTCGGCCTTGAGGTCGCGGTCGATGCCCAGGTAGACGACGCCCAGGCCCGGCGCCATTTCGTAGCGCGCGGTGCGCTTGAGCGTCTTCTCTTCGAGGTGCTCGGGATCGACGAGGTTCTGGATCGTGTGGCGGATGTCCGCGTTGGAGATCACGACCGGCGCTTTGACCGTGCGACGTCCCAGGCGCTTGCTCTCGAAGGTGACGCCCGTGACCTTGCCGTTCTCAATCTCGATCTTCTCGGCCTTGGTCATCAGCAGAATCTTCCCGCCGTTTTCCTCGATGGCCTCGGCGAGCTTGTCCGACATGATCTGGCCGCCGCCCTTGGGGAAGTAGGCGCCCTTCAAGTAGTGCGCGGTCAGCCCGCCGCCAATGAGCGCCGAGGCCTTGCTGGGCGCGGCCGCGTAGTCGCCGCTCTGCCCGGCCATGATCGCCTGCAGGCGCACGTCGCTGGTGCAGGAATCGAGGAATTCCTTGAAGGTTTTCGTGGCATTGCGCATCAGCAGGCCCGAACGCGGCAGTACCCACAATGCGGAAATGGGATTGCCCGGCACTTTCTGGATTGCAGAGATCTGTCGAAGGAACTTGATGTAGCGCTTGATCCCCTTCTTCTCTCTGGGAAAGGCCTTGATGAGTGCGCGCTCGAGATTGTGCGCACCTCGCGGGAACTTGAACTCCATGTCGGGCAACACGATGGTGTCGTAGCCGTTGGGGTCCATCTCCTCGAACTCGACGTCGGTGACGCCCGCGGCGCGCAGAATGCGCGGGATCGAACCGTTGGGCTCGCAGTCGCCGATGTAGTGGATGCCCACGTCGAACTCGTAGCCCTTGCGCGAGAAGATCGTGGAGTTGCCGCCGGCGACGTAGTGCTGCTCGATGACGAGCACTTTTTTGCCGCGCTTGGCCAGGATGCCCGCCGCGCACAGCCCGCCCATGCCCGAGCCGATCACCACGACGTCGAATTCGTCGCTCTCCAGAGTCTTGAGCCGGTCCGCCATGGCCGCGCCCTCCTTCAAATTTCTCGCAAAGCTTCGCCCCGCCACCACCGGAGGAGCGAGGGCATTCTACCCAAAATGTTAACACTGTCAACATAAAAAGGAATCCTTGCCCGTTTTAACAAAAAAGCCCTCCCCGATCGGGGAGGGCTTTTGCCAGAAACAAAATCAGGGATCGCCGGTCAGGACTTGGCGCGGAAGAGGCTGAGCACGTGCTCGAAGAAATGGGTCTCGTGCCCGGCAACGACGTCGAGCTCGCCCTGGTCGAAGCCGATGTAGCCGCAGCTCTTGCACTGATCGACGATCACGGTCTTGAAGGGGACTTCTTCCATCTGGTTGCCGCACTTGGGGCAGCGCATCCAGTGGGCCTGCTTGAGCATTTCGGCCTCGCGGGCCTTCTTCTCGGCGTTGACCTTCTCGCGCAGCTTGTCGATGGCGAGCTTGTCTTCCTCGGAAAAATACTGGTCTTCGGCGCCGGGTTTTTTAACTTTTTCGGTCACGTCTCTACTCCATCTGGCGAGCCCGAATGGGCCGTCAGGATCGGGTCTCTGCCCCCTTGGTATCCGCTGGGGGCGGGGGAGTCAATAAGTGGCGCGGGCGGATGCGAAGTGGGAGGGTAGAAGGGGGTCAAAGCGCGCAAAGCGCATCCCATCAGTTCTTCCCCCGCAGACGGGGGAAGATGCCCAGAGGGCAGAAGGGGGCTTTCGGGTAGCCGCCCCCCTCAGTCCAGCTCCGCCGGACAGCTCCCCCGGCAACGGGGGATCGCTGAGCGGTCAGGCTTCGCCTTCTTCAGATTCTTCTCAAGGGCGCGATCTTCACCATCAGCTTCTTCACCCCGGCGCGGGCAAACGAAACAGTCACCTTCTCGCTGCCGCCCACCAGGGAGCTTTCCTTGACGACGCCCTGGCCGAAGCTGGGGTGTTCGACCTTGCAGCCCACGGGGAAGGTGAGCTTGGCGCCGCCGCCACCCGAGGGCGCTGCCGCGCGGCGCTTGGGCGGGGGAGTGGGCTGCTGGCCGCCACCCTGGTAATTGCCGCCGCCCCCGTAGCCGCCGCCGGCGTTGCCGCTGTCGAGCCAGGAGGGGCGCCCGTCGAACATGCTGCGCTGACGGCGCGCGCCGGGCTCGGCAAGGCCGGAGAGCTCGAGCAGCTCGGGCGGGATTTCTTCCAAAAAGCGCGAGGGGTCGTTCACGAAGGTCTGGCCGAAGACCCGGCGGCGCTCGGCGCTGGTGATGTAGAGCTTGCGCATCGCGCGGGTGATTCCCACGTAGCAGAGGCGCCGCTCTTCTTCGAGATCCTCATCCGAGAGCACCGAGCGCTCGTGGGGAAACAGGCCCTCTTCCATGCCGGTCATAAAGACGACGGGGAATTCCAGGCCCTTGGCCGTGTGGAGCGTCATCAGGGTGATGCGGTCCCAGTCTTCCTTGTAGGAATCGGCGTCGGCGACGAGCGCGACGCGCTCGAGAAACTCGGCGGCGTTGGGCTCCTCGACCATTTCTTCGTAGTCGGAGAGCGCGCTCACGAGTTCCTCGAGATTCTCGAGCCGGCTCTGCGCCTCGATGGACCCGTCGTCCTCGAGGGCGCGGATGTAGCCCGATTCCACCAGGATGCTGCGCATCAGCTCGGCGGGCCCCACGTTGGCCGACTCCTTGTGCAGGACGTCGTAGAGGTCGATGAAGGCGCGCATTTTCTTGGTCGGGCCCGTGCCCAGCGTGCCGTCGGTGCAGGCGCGCCGCGTCGCTTCCAGCAGGCTGATGCGCTGCTGCGCGGCCGAGTCCTGGAGCTTGTCCACGGTGCCCGGGCCGATGCCGCGGGTGGGCGTGTTGATGATGCGCAGCAAGGCGACGTCATCGACCGGGTTGATCAGGAGGCGCAGGTAGCACAGCGCGTCCTTTACTTCCTTGCGGTCGTAGAACTTCTGCCCACCCAGGATGTTGTAGGGGATGCGGTGCTTGAGCAGCTCTTCTTCGAGCACGCGGCTCTGCGCGTTGGTGCGGTAGAAGACCGCCACGTCACGCCAGCCCTTGCCCTCGGTGTGGACA
>JAGRBM010000026.1 GCA_020434085.1 Chrysiogenia bacterium
GCGCGGCGGCAAGTGCCTGGGCGGCGTCCTCTGGAAAGCGGAAGGCGGGAATGGCGCCGCGCTTCCCTGTGTGGAGCTTGTGGGGCGTCTTCTGCGAGGTGAGCAGCACGCTCATCACGGGCTTCTCGCGCGGCACAGTGCCCGCGCCCTTGGCGATGCCCGCAGCGATGTCGGAGAATTTGGTCACCTGCACGGGCACGTAGATCACCACGACGCAGTCGACCTCGCTGTCGCGACCGACGATCTCGATGACTTCTTCATACTGCTCGGGCGTCGCCGAGGCGATCATGTCCACGGGGTTGGCCAGGCTCGCTGCCGGGGGCAGCACGCTTTCCAGACGGGCCCGCGTGAGCGAGGAGAGCTCGGGAAGCTTGAGCCCCAGCGACTCGCACGCATCGGCGAGCAGGATTCCCGGACCGCCCGCGTTCGTAATAACGGCCACGCGCGGCCCCGGCGGGGGCGGCTGTGAGGAGAGCAGGGCAGCGACGTCGAAGAGTTCCTTGAGGGTGTTCGTGCGAATGACGCCCGCCTGGTCGAAGAGGGCATCGACTGCCACGTCGAGGCTCGCCAGCGCGGCCGAGTGGCTTGACGCCGCGCGGCTTCCCGCCTGGGAGCGCCCGGACTTCACCGCGACGATGGGCTTCTTGCGCGCAACCTCCGGGGCGATCTGCGCGAACTTGCGCGGGTCGCCGAAGCTCTCGAGGTACAGAACGATGACATCGGTGGCCGGGTCTTCGGCCCAGTAAGCGAGCAGGTCGTTGCTGGAGACGTCGGCACTGTTGCCCACGGAGACGAAGCTGGAGACGCCCAGCCCGCGTTCCTTCACGTAGTCGAGAATGGCAATGCCCAGCGCGCCGCTCTGGGTGAGCACGCCGATGCTGCCCGCGGGGGGCATGGCGGCGGCGAAGGTGGCGTTCATGGACACGCGCCTGTCGGTGTTCTGAATGCCCATGCAGTTGGGCCCCACCATGCGCAGGCCCGACTCGCGTACCAGCGTGCGAAGGCGCGCCTCCGCCTCGGCGCCGTTCTCGTCAGTCTCGGCAAAGCCCGCCGAGATCACCACCACCGAGCGAATGCCCTTGGCAGAGCAGTCGTGGATGACGCTTTCTACGCCCGCCGCAGGAACGGCGATGAGCGCCAGGTCGACCTTGCCCTCGATCTCAGTGACGCTGGCAACGCAGGCGAGCCCGTCAATCTCCTTGAGGCTCGGGTGCACCGGATAAAGCTTGCCGGCAAAGCCGGCCTTGCGCAGGTTCGAGAGCAGCGCTCCGCCGATGGAACCCCCCTTGTCGGAGGCGCCGATGACGGCAACCGATTGCGGCTCGAAGAAGTTGCGCACGCTCGAAGCGGTCGCCACGCGCTCGCGCTGCAGGCGCGCGCCGCGGTGCTCGTCGGTTTCCTTGGTGGGAAAGAGGAAGTGAAAGACGCCCTCTTCGAGGGATCGCTTGATCTCGAAACCGCTCTTGGAAAAAACCTCCAGCATGCGGTTGTTCTCGCCGAGCACGTCGGCCTCGAACTCCACGATACCGTGGGCGCGTGCGATGGGGATGAGGTGATCGAGTAGCAGCGTGCCGATGCCGCGCCCCTGGTATTCGTCCTGCACGGCAAAGGCGACTTCAGCAGTTTTGGGAGCGTCTTTTCCCAGGTCGAGCACGCTGTAGCGACCCACGGCGATGATGCGCTCGTCCTCGGCATTGCGTAGCGTCGCGACCAGCGCGACGCGGTCCACGAAGTCGAGCTCGGTAAAACCCTGGAGCTCCTCGTCGGAAAGCCGCTTCTTCGCCCGGAAGAAGCGGAAATAGATCGTTTCCTGGCTCAGGCGATGAAACAGATCGAGCAGGCGTTGCTTGTCGTCGGGCCGGATGGCCCGCAGGTGAATGGAGCCACCATCGCGCAGGATCTCATCGGCGTTGTAGTTGCGGGCGTCCACGGCCCACAAGTGTATGGCAGGCGGGGGAAAAGAAAACCCCCGGTTGTCCTATATTGATTCGCGCAGCGGGTTCCCGAGCGTGCTGCCAAGGGATACAATTACATGATCGAGGGAGAACTGGATTTATGAACAGGGGCTGGCTGGTGGCGCTATTGTGCGCGTTTCTCATATCCGGGTGTAGCGTGGAGAAGTTTCTTGAGGATCGTTCGAGCTCCGTAGAGGCGGACTTTGCAAAAGAGGCCACGGCGCTGATTGCCGCTCACGATGGGGATGCGTTCCTTGAACGTCTCGACCCCTCCATTCGATCAAACGCGGAGGACAACCTTGAGCAGATCTTCGCGGAAATGCCGTCGGGCTCGCTGCTTGAGAGCAAGCTTATCGGGGCTTATTGGCAGTCTTTTAACGGGAAGAAATCATCTCGTCTCGTTTTTCACAATGAGTATGAAAATGGATATGCCATGATTACTGCGGTGGTCGCGGAAAATGATTCCGGATTGGCACTTCTCGGATTTCATGTCCAGAAGTTTTCGCAAGATCTTTCAGAACTGCACGCATTTTCGCTCAAGGGAAAATCAGTCCGTCATCTCTTGATGTTATCTCTTCTGGTTGTCCTGCCACTGTTTTCCATTGCGGTGCTGGTCCTGTGTGTCAAGACTCCAATGGCATCGAAAAAATGGCGATGGATCCTGTTCATCTTGGTGGGTGTCGGGTCATGGCAGCTGAATTGGACAGATGGTGCGACCAGCTTCGGTCTTGCCCAGGTCTACCTTCTGAGTGCGTCATTTGCGCGTGCGAGTGATTACTCGCCCTGGATCGCTTCTGTGTCTGTTCCGTTAGGGGCAATCATATTCTTGATGAGGCGGCCAGCGATCATCGAAAAGTATGAAGCCAGCTTGGCCGCTTCGGCGCAGTTCCCGTCTGATAACGTAGCCGTCACAACCGACGGCTCTGGGGTCACTGATCTGGAATAGAAAACCCCTGCCACCAGGGGCAGGGGCTTCCGGGTTGTCTCTTGATGAAAGAACTATTCGAGCAGGCTGCGGAGCATCCATGCGGTCTTCTCGTGCACGTCGAGACGCTGGGTGAGCAGGTCGGCGGTGACCTGGTCGTGGACGTCCTCGGCCTTGGGCAGCAGCGCGCGGGAGGTGCGGATGACGGTCTCGTGGGCTTCGACAAGGTTGCGGATCATGTCCTGCGCCTTGGGCACGTCGGTGTCTTCCTTGACCGAGGTGAGCTTGGCAAACTGGCTGTAGGTGCCCGGCGCCGGGAAGCCCAGGGCGCGGATGCGCTCGGCAATCTGGTCCACGGCCAGGGCGAGCTCGGTGTAGTGGGTCTCGAACAGAAGGTGCAGGGTCTGGAACATGGGACCCGTGACGTTCCAGTGATAGTAGTGCGTCTTGAGATACAGGCTGTAGGAATCGCCGAGCACCTTGCCGAGTCCGTCGGCGATGCTCTGGCGGTCAGCTTCGGGAATTCCGGTGTCGATCTTCATGGCTCCTCCGGGAAAGGGCTGTGCGCGGCGGGGTTCGCGCGATTGCTATGTCTCTATAGGTAGTGCCTGCGCGCGCGCTGTCAATGATTTTTCCGGAGCTTCAGGGCATCAAAAGAAAAGCCCCCGCCGGGGCAGGGGCTTTTGCTGGTAACAAACGCAAAATTACAGGGACTTCTTGGAGAAGTACCAGTCCGTCACCTTGAGGCTCTTGTCGGCGACGCGCTTCTCTGCGTCCTGCGCGGTGGCCGGGGGCGGAACGATCACGTCGTCGCCGGGCTTCCAGTTGGCAGGGCAGGCAACGCCGTTCTTGTCCACGGTCTGGAGGGCGTCGATCACGCGCTCGATCTCGTCGAAGTTACGGCCCACGTTGAGCGGGTAGTAGATCATGGCGCGCAGGTTCATCTTGGGGTCGATGAAGAACACGCAGCGCACGGTCGCCGTAGCGGCGCTGGGCTCGTGGATCATGCCGTAGAGGCGGGCCACCTTCTGGTCCAGGTCGGCGATGACGGGGAAGGGGATCTCCACGCCGAAGTTGTCCTTGATGTTTCGCACCCAGGCGATGTGGCTGTAGATGGAGTCGATGGAATTGCCGATCAGCTTGACGCCCTTCTTCTTGAGGGACTCGGCGCGGTTGGCAAACTCCATGAACTCGGTGGTGCACACCGGCGTGAAATCGGCCGGGTGGGAGAAAAGGATGACCCAGTCGCCCGCAGCCCACTTCGAGAGCTTCAGCGGCCCGTGGGTGGTATTGGCTTCGAAATCGGGAGCCGGGCCGTTGAGTTCAAGGCGCGGCGGCTGGTTGGTTTCAGTTTCTTCGCTCATTTGGATATGCCCTCCAGTGCATGGGAGAAATCGGGTGGAATGTGCGAGAGGTATATTCGGAGCGAAGAGCCCAATCAAGGCGTGCGGGAGTGGGCGGCGCTCAAAGTAGCTTCAAAGGGACAGCCTTTTGACCCCTCCGGGCGGGGGGCTCTATAAGAATGCGACGACATTCAAACAAAGTGGGGAAATCATGCAGGAGATCAGGATTCTCAAGGCGTGGGACGAGACCGCGCAGCTTCGCCGGCTGGTGCTCGAAGCGGGCGAAATGAAGCAGGCACACACGACTCCGGGTCAGTATCTTGAGCTCTCGCCCGGCGGGGAGCTCAAGAGCTACTTCGCGCTCTGTAACGCGCCCGGCACCGAAAATTTTGAATTATTGGTCAAGCGCGGCA
>JAGRBM010000027.1 GCA_020434085.1 Chrysiogenia bacterium
GGGGGCGCCCTGCACTGCGTCTCGCAACAGCAGCCCGCCTGAGCGGCGCCGCTTGCGCCCGCGCTTTGGGGGCGATAAAGCTTCCTGTGCAAACGGGGGACGGGGATCCAGCAGTGAACTGCCGACTACAACAACTTCAGCGCCAATATGCCGCGTGCGCCCCGGAGGTGCTCGCATGAGCGACGATGGTTCCGAGCGCCGCCGTGATACGCGCCTGCAGGCCCGGCTGGCCGTGCGCTACAAGGTGGGCAGGAAAATCGTCAACGGCGTGAGCACCGATCTCTCGGAGAACGGCGTGTTCATTCACACCGCCCAGCCGGCCCTTGAGGGAACCGAAGTCTTCATGCACATCAACCTGGGCCCCGGCGAGCCGACCATCAAGGCCGTCGGCGTGGTCCGGCGCTCCCTCCCCGCCGGCGTCGATTCGCCGGGTATGGGCGTGGAGTTCCTTGCGCTCTACGGAATCGACAAGAAAGCACTGATCCAGTTTCTTCAGGTGAGCCTGGGGCGCGAGATCAGTGAGGACGCCTTCGGCGAGGTTGGCACCGACCACATGCTCAAGTTCGTATTCGAGCCCGAAGACGACCAGGGTTACAGCGGCACCCTGCCCGAAGCGCCACTCGAGCTCGCGCCGGATCTGAGCCCGCGCCCCCCGCGCGGGCCCTACGGCAGCTCGCGCGTCCAGAATCTCAATCAGCCCGATCCGCGATTTGTTCCCACGCCCAGCCGCCTGGAACGCGAGGTCACCCGCAATCCCCGCGCTGCAATGAGCGAACAGGACAAACACAATCTGGCCGAACTGCGCAAGCTCGAAAAGCGCGGCTTCGGCTGGTACATTGGCCAACTGATCAAGTGGGGCCTGCTCCTGGCCGCGATCACCGGTGCAGCCTGGTGGGTTTCCGGCCATCCCGAGCTGACGCAACGGCTTCACAAGCTTCTGGGTCGCGGCTGACGCCCGCCCTCCCTGATGAGAGACCAACCGTGATCGACGACGAAGAACAACTCCCGCCAGGCATCACTCCTGAAATGCTCGCGCATTTCCGCAACCTCATCAGCATGGACAAGGAGTGCAACTGGTTCTACGACGGTCGTCCGATCCTGCATGCCAAAACACTCAAGGTTCTCAACGAGAGCATGAGCCGCAACGATGAAGGAAAGCTCATCGTCACCATCGGCAACGCGTGGAGTTACGTCCACTGCGAAGATGCGCCCTACGGAGTGCGTGCGGTTCGCGATGTTGTGGAAGGCGGCGCTCTCGTCGGTCTCGACCTCATTCTCACCGACCAAAGCACCGAGCGTCTCGATCCGGCCACTCTCGCAGTGGGCGAAGGCAACGTACTTTACTGCCGGGTAAAAAATGGGAAAGAAGAAGCACGCTTTTTCCGGCCGGCCTACTACCAGCTCACACAACACCTCGACGAGAAAGATGGCGAGATCGTCCTGCGCCTCGGCGCAAATTCATCGCCCTTCGGCAAGCGGGAGAAACCCGTCCAGTGAGCGCCGAAGAGGCCGACCGCCTCCTTCGTTACGCGCACAGCGCCCCGGCCCCCGTTTCGCGCCAGGAGTTCCTTGCCGCCCTTGAACAGGCTGATCCCGAAACCACTGCGGGTGGCGAGACCCTCTGGCGCGTCGGCGGGTTCCTGCTCGCGCGCGTGCGTCCCCACGGGTCCATCGTGTTCTACGATCCGGCCAGCTCCCCCGGCGGCACGCCCCGCCGGCTGTGCGCGCTCGATCCCGGCGGCGAAGTCATCGAGTGGAACCGCTGGTCGGACACGCGCGGGCTCATCGATGCCCGGCTGCGCCTTCCCAATGGCCGCTGGCTGCGCCTTGTTCCGGGTGAGGGAGAGCCGCGAATCTGGCAGCGCGCCGACCGCATCGACATCGGCGAGTCGCGAACCGGCGAGCAGTGGCAAACCCTCACGAGCCAGGAAGCCATCGACTACGAAGCGATCGATCACATTCCTGCCGCGTGGGAGCCAAACAAGCTCACCGGCGGGGGCGGCAGCATTCTGCTCAATTTTCTCGCGCAACTTCTGATCGATCAGGGCATGAGTGCTGTCCGCTACCGCGGGCGCTATCCCACCGGGCATCTCTTCGATGCCTTGCAGGAGAGCTTTGCACCCGTCCCCGGCAACGACGAGAGCCTACAGGAACTGCGCGCGCGTTTTTGCGCGCAGGCAGAAGGCATTGCCTTCGGGGAAGCAGACGCCTCCCCGGAGATCGCATTCGCGCCGAAACCCTTCGAGCTGTGCACCCTTGAAGACGGCAGCGCCGTCTTTCTTCGCGGAGGGCCCGAGAAGATTTTTGCTTTTGGTACCAACTACGCGCTCGTTCTTCCAGAAAGCACGCGACAGAGCGGTGCGCGACGCATCTGGAAGCGGCCCGATTCAAAAAAATGGGAATTCGGCCTTCTGATTCTGGGAGCGCCGATTGAAGTGCACGGGCGCCTCGATCTTTTCGAGCAGGCGATCGATGCGCTGGCCCCCTCGCAAAAATCCGGTGAACGCTTCGTTCCAGCAGAGCTCTACTGGCGCGACGGTCTGTTGCTTTGCGCCTTCGCCCAGGCCCCGGCGGCACTGGGAGCCTCACTGCTGGAGCTCATGGACGAGGTTCATGTGGGCTTTCGCCCCCTGCCCCGTGACCTTGCCCGGCTGGCCGGTATCCACGTTCTCATTCGGGAAGGTCTGCACGATCTATTTATTGCGCGGGCGGCGGGCCGGCCCGGCAACGAACAGATTGAGCTGGCCCTAATGCTCGTGCGCGAGGTAGCGGGCTCCCTGACCCCCGCGCTGCTCGGCCTCTCCCAACGACGCCTCGAAGAGGCCGGCGCCGAAGAGCGCGCCCGCCTGCTCTCCCCCGATGCCCTCGAGAGCGCCCGCGCCGAAATCCAGCGGCGCGCGACCGCGCTCCCCGAGCTGCTCAAGGCCATCGTTTCCGGCAGCGCTCTTCGCTGATTTCCCGCCCCTTCAACCACGGGGCCGCCCCCCTCCCCTGCGGAGCGGCAAGACGCTAGAGTGTTTCCCATGCTCAGTGAGCCAACGGTTGCCAGAGTCCTCAAGGCCGCGCTCTCGCGCGGCGGCGATTTTGCCGAGGTCTATTGCGAGGCATCCACCGGGACGCGCATTCTCCTTGAGGACGGGCGTCTTGAAGACGTGGTCTGCGGCCAGGACGCCGGCGTGGGCTTGCGGCTCGTTCGCGAGGGGCGCGAGGTCTACGGCTACTCCAACGATTTTTCCGAAACCGCGCTGCTCGAAGTCGCGCGTTTCCTGGCCGGCGCGGCCAATGGTGCGGCGGGCCGCCAACGATTCTCGTTCAAGAAAAAACGCGGCGCCCCGATGCAACGGGTCCTCAAGAAACCCGCCCGCATCTCGCTCGATGAAAAAGTCTCCTACTTAGAGCGCGGCAACGCCCGCGCGCGCTCGGTTCCCGACATTCGGCAGGTAACCGTGAGTCTTCGCGACAACGAGGGCGATGTACTCATCGCCAATTCCGAGGGACTCTGGGCCGAGGATCACCGCACGTATCTGACTTACAGCGTGCACGTCGTCGCAGAGCGCGGCGATACCGTCGAGACGGGCTATGAGCCCGTCGGTGGCACACTTGGTTATGAAATTCTCGAAGGCGAGCAGGTCGAGCACGTCGCGCGCGTGGCGGCCGATCGCGCACGCATGCTGTTGCGCGCGCCCAAGGCGCGCGGCGGGCCCATGACGGTGGTGCTCTCGAGCAGCGCCGGCGGCACGATGATTCATGAAGCCGTCGGACACGGCCTCGAAGCCGACCTCGCGCAGGAGGAGCTATCCGTCTACGCCGACAAGCTCGGTGAGCGCATTGCCTCCCCGCTCGTCACGGTGATCGACGATGCCACCCTGGGCGGTAAGCGTGGTTCGTATCGCTTCGACGACGAAGGCGTTCCCGGCCAGCGCACCGTGCTGGTCGAAAACGGCATTCTGAAGCGTTTCATGGAGTCGCGCATCACTGCCGGCAAGGACGGCGCGCGCCCCACCGGCAACGGGCGCCGCGAGTCCTACGAGCACCTGCCCATTGTGCGCATGAGCAACACCATGATCGCGCCGGGCTCGGACGATCCCGGTGACATCATCTCCAGCGTACACCGCGGCCTGCTCGTTACCCAGATGGGTGGCGGCCAGGTGAACACCGTCAACGGCGACTTTGTTTTTGAAGTCTCCGAGGGCTTCATCATCGAACGCGGCCAGATCGGCCACGCAGTGCGCGGCGCAACACTCACAGGCAACGGCCCCAAGATTCTCATGGAGATCGACCGCGTGGGCAGCGATCTGGGGTTCGGCATCGGAACCTGCGGCAAGGAAGGCCAGGGCGTTCCCGTCGCCGATGCCCAGCCCACGATTCGCATTCCCGAAATCGTGGTGGGCGGCCAGCACTAGTTACCAGCCGCGATCAGGTGGCGGGCGCCTGGGTTCTCCGCGCCCGTGGGCAAAGGGTCCGGCAAGAATGAATCCCGCGGCAAATCCGCCCAGGTGTGCGCCATAGGCAACGCCGCCACCCTGCTGTCCGGCGGCAACCATCGCCTGCCACTGAAGCTGCCCCAGAAGCTGCATTGCCAGCCAAAAGAAGATAAACACTGCGGCGGGAAGCCGCACAAAAAACGCCGTGATAAAGAGCGGAATGACCGCGCGTACCCGGTGGCGCGGGTAGAAGCGCAAGTAGGCGGCCAGCACCCCCGCAATCGCGCCGCTGGCCCCGACGAGCGGAACAGTGGCCTCATGGGCGATGAGCGCATGGGTGAGCGTAGCGATTACGCCGCACACCAGATAGAACGTGATGAAGCGTCCGTGTCCCAAGTGATCTTCGACATTGTCGCCAAAGATCCAGAGAAACCACATGTTGCCCAAGATGTGAAGAAACCCGCCGTGTAACCACATGGAGGAGAAAAGGCCGACATAGTGCGGCGGCATTCCGCCGCCGGGGTTCTTCCAGAGCGCCGCGGGAATGAGTCCCCACCGCATAATCCAGTGTTCGAAACCCTCTGGGGTGAAGATACTGTAGAGAAAAGCCGCGACATTGAGCGCAATGAATACATAAATCAGCACCGGCGTGGTGCGGGTCGGGTTCTCGTCGCGGTAGGGGATCACGGATTACAGGGGAAACGGATCATCGGCAGGGGATGACATCACCCACGCGCGCGGCAAGGCTTTGGGCCTTCCGAATGAGGTCGGCCTTCTCCGAGAGCACGCGGTCGGAGAGCAGCACCCGACCGGTGGAGAGATCGCTCACCACGATGCTGAAGACGTAGACTGCGCCGGCGCGGGTGAGTTCGCCACGCACCAGCACGTCGGCCTGCACCTCGCGCGCCACGTTGATCTGGCAGGCCTCGGCCACGCAGCCCTGGCTCATTCCCATGCGGCGGGCGGCATCGGAGATCGCCTCGCCGGGAACCAGCCGGGCGCAGGAAGCCTTCTTCGCGTTCTGGCCAAAGAGATCGGTGAGTTGCGCGGCGATGTCGGCATCGGCGCTGGTCACCGCGATGAAGGGGTGCACCAGGACCTTGCGTGTCCCGTCGCCGGGCGCTTGGGAGCGAAGCACGGGGTCGCCGGTGCTTGCTTGCATATTTTTGCTCTCGGCCTCTTCCTCAACCGGCTTGGGAAGCGTGCTCCAGATATAGAGCGGGTAGCGCGTAGTCAGGTCATCGCTGTCGCGGGTGACAATGAGAACGAAATTCGAACCGGGCTCCAGGGGAACCTTCGTGTTGAACTTGAAGCGGTCGAACCGCTCCGCCGCGGCCGCCTCGTAGGAGCGGTAATAAATCTTCTCGCCATTGAGCGCGAGATAGAAATCCTTGACGCGCACGTCGTCACGAAGCTCGCCCGTCAGGTTGATTTCCGCGCCGTCCGAGGAAAGCCCCGTCATTCCCACACTGTCGACTTCCACGCGGGGCGGAGCAAACGTCTGGCCGCGGGTGCGCTCGATGTCGGCAGCGCTCAGGCCCTTGGCCCCCTCGCGCGCAACAGTCAGTTCGAGCTTGCGCACGAGGCCCGTACCGAATTCGTTGTCGACGTGGGTCAGTTCCAGGCCCAACGTGCTGTCGAGATAGTCGGGCTTGAGCGTGACATAGATTGTCCCCTGCTTTTCCTCGCCCGGCTTGATCGTCTTGAACTTGTAATTACCGCGCCCCTCGGGAACTTCGACCAGCGCGCCGCCCATGGTGCGAATGCGCAGGGTGGAAGAGGTGCTCTCGCCCTTGCCGACATTCTTGACCGTCACCTTGAGACCGATGGTCTCACCCGGTTCGATGAGCCCGTTGCCGTTGCCCTGGGCGGCATCGCCATCGGGCTTGTCAACGAGTTCATAGGAAAGCGCGAAGCTCGGCTGTTCGCCGCCACGCAGGGTGACCGGAGCAGCCACGTCGAGCACTTCCTTGTCGGCATCTGCAACGAAGGTGAACTCCACGTCGCTGGTGCGTCCAAGCGTGCTCTTGGCCAGCTTGAAGGGAATCATCTGCGAGGTGGTCTCGCCCGGCGCCATGGTGCCGAGCACAAACTCGCGCCGATGCAGGAAGGGAATGTCGGATTCCGTCGTCGCGCGCAGGCGGCAAACGGTCCCGGTCCCAGCATTCTTGACCGTGAGCTTGAGATAGTGATCGGCACCGGCATCTGCGATTTTCTCGGGTTTCTTGTTCTCGTCGAGCACTTCGACCTTGGTGCTGAGCTTGACCGGACCGGTCGTTTCACACTCCGACCAGTCGAGGTTGCGGCGAGCCAGCGATTCGGTGATCAGCTTGCTCTGACGCGATTCCTCTTCGCGCAGCATCGGCAGGCTCTGCCCGTAGAAGGCGTCGCGCCTGGAATCCTTGGCCGCCATGATGAGGCGACGGGCGAGGTCGACGGGATAGTCCGCCTCAAGATCGATCTTGCGGCGGTTGTTGTATTCGTCCTCGATCGCTTCGCGCTCGAGTTCCTCGTCGGTCTTTTTCTTGATCTCGACAAGATAGGGCAGGCGGTATTTTTCGCGCGCCGAAGCCGTCTTGATGCCCTCAAGATGGTAGTCCTGCTTCTCTTCGCGGCGGCGGCTTGATTCCGACATGCGGATCTCGTCGGCGGAGACCTCGATGGGATGCAGCAATACGTCGGGAGCGACGCCCACCGACTGGATCGACTGGTCGCCCGGGGTCAGATACTGCGCCACTGTGAGCTTGAGCGCGGCGCCCAGTGGAAGCTCAAAGAGATTCTGCACCGAGCCCTTTCCGAAGGTCCGATTGCCGATGACCACCGCGCGGCCGTGATTTTTGAGGGCGCCCGAAACGATTTCGGAAGCCGAGGCGCTGCCCTCGTTCACCAGCACGACAATCGGATAGTCGGGCTCTGTGCGGAAATGATGCGCGCGTTCGGGCTTGCGGCTCATGCGAGTCACGGTCGAGACAATGTCGCCGCTCTCCAGAAACA
>JAGRBM010000028.1 GCA_020434085.1 Chrysiogenia bacterium
CGGTAACGGTCATGGCACCCGAAGGGTTGGGAATCGTCAGCGAAGCCACGTCCACCGTGCCGCCGGTGACCGTCCCCATCGCGAGGCCCTCGGCGCCGCGGTTCAGAACATTAACCGTGCCGAAGTTGATATCGCGCGTA
This sequence comes from Chrysiogenia bacterium, assembly GCA_020434085.1. Classification (NCBI taxonomy): domain Bacteria; kingdom Pseudomonadati; phylum Chrysiogenota; class Chrysiogenia; species Chrysiogenia bacterium. The sequence continues at coordinate 141 of JAGRBM010000028.1, forward strand.
CCGGCAGCCGCGGCATGGTAATAGATTGAGATATCCGACGCGCCATCGATTGTCGTCACTCCCGTGAAGGTCGCCGTGCCGGTGTTGCCGGTGATCTCGATGCCCAACTGTCCTGGATCGAGGATGTCCGTCGTGCCGGAGACCGTGAACGTGCCGGTGTAACCGTTGAGAACCACGCCGTCGGCGGCCGCCATATTCATGTCGATGTCGAGCACGCCGATGGTCACGGGAATGGTCGAGTTGGTGATGTTGATGCCGTCCACCGCGACCGGCGTCTGGTTGTTGATGGTCAGGGTTCCGGTGGTTACCAGGCCCGAGGCGATGTTCGTATTGAAAATCTCCAGACCTTCGCCGGTGCGGTTGTTGATGGTCACATCATCAAAGAGCACCTGACCGGTACCGGACGAACCGTCGGCGACGTAAATCGAGCCGAGGGTGGTTCCCTGGCCACTGAGCGTGGTTGTCGCCATGGCGGTAAAGCCCATGTCCAGACGCCCGATGCGGCCGTTCGTACCGCCCGAGACCACTACGCCCGCACCCGCCGTATTGGAGATGCTGGTTGTGCCGCCCACCTGGAAGGTGCCGCCGAAGTCGTCCATGACCACGCCCACGCCGCCGCTGTCGGTGACCGTGAGTGAGTTGAAGTTGACCGTCACACTGGAGCTGTTCACAGCACCCGCGGCATCGCCAAACAGCTCGACTGCGGGCTCAGTACCACCGGCAATCGCACCGAAGGTCGTTGCGTTGAAGTCCAGCGTGGCCATGCCGGCGGGGCTCTCTACATAGATGCCGTGCAGGCCGCGGTTGGTAACCATGGTCGTGCCCAGATCCACCGTGCCACCGTTCTGCCCCACAATGGATATCGACTCGCTGTTGCAGGAGTCCACCGTCGCCGTTCCGGTGACGCGGAAGTCGCCGGTGTTGTATTCGAGCAGGATTCCCTCGCCGGTGTCGGAATTGTGATTGATCGTCAGTGCCGAGAGCGTTACGTCCGTGCTGGAGTTCTGCATCAACACCGCCGCCGTGCTCGGGCTGTTCTGATTGTTGATGGTCGTAACCCCAGCATCGAAGGTGCCGCCGGCAGTGTTGATCCGGATGCCTTCGGCGCCGCGGTTGTCCACCGTGATCGTGCCGAAGTTGAAGTCCCGCGTGCCCGCGTTCGCGGTGATGTTGATGTCCGATCCCGCGGAGTTGTCCGTGGTCAGACTGCCCACGTTGACCTGGCCAATCGCCCCGGAGAAGTCGAGGGCATTGTCGCCGGCATCGACGAAGTCGGAAACACCCAGCGTCACCGCGCCGGTCAGGTTCGCGCCGCGAACGCCGTCACCCGAGGGAGAGCTCACCTGCAGCGTGCCCGAGACGGTGGCGAAGCCGGTCGTCGCCGCGTTGTTTACGAGGTCGATGCCGTCGCCCGCTGGGTTGCCAATGAGCGTACTGCCCTGCACGGTGAAGGTGCCGCGCACGTTTTCGAGGTGGATGCCGTCGCCGGTTGAGCCGTTGCTCTCCACCATGTCGAGGCGCACGTCGAGGTTGGCGTCCGAGATCTCGATGGCCGGCGCATTGTCGGTCCGGATTTGCGCCATGTCCATCATGTTCTGGCCGATGTTGATCGTGAGGGAGGGCGCCGTGGGACCGGTGCCGTCGGAGTCATAGCCATCGATGCTGAAGCCCGGAATACCGTCGGTGAAGAATCCGAAGTCACCGGTGAAGGTCAGCGTGCCGGCGATGTTGTTGAAGTAGACCAGCGGCGTCGTTTCCAGCGCCATGTCGGCTCCGTAGAGGACGTTGCTGTAGGTGATCGCCTGCAGGCCGCCCATCGCGCGGTTGCCGTCGAGCTCGATGCGCGCGCCGTTGATGGCGTCCAGGTACATGATCTCGGCGCCGGGCGTGGTGACATCGTTGGTCGCGATGACATCGGTCATCGTCACGATGGCGTTGTTGTCCGCCGAGACCCGCACGGTCTGGGATGCCGGGTTCGTGAAGGTATTGCGGTCGCCCATCACGGAGCCGCCGATGGTGGCGCTGTGGCCGGCAAGGCCGTTGAAGCTCAGTGAGAGCGCAACGGCCCCGGCGTTGATCACCGTGTTGCCCTGGAAGACCACGTTGACCGGGCCCAGTGCGCCGCTTGCCACCAGGCCGCTCTGGCCCGGGGTGATCGTCGTGCTGGTCACCGACACGTCGCCGCTGTCGGTGCCGGTATAGACCGCCTGCACACCATGCTGGGTCACCGTCAGATCGGAACTGGAAACCGTAACGTTGCCTTGCCCGTTGCTGACGTTGATACCGTGAACGCCGGTGCCCGTCTGGGTAAAGTTGCTCACCACGAGCGCCGCCGACGAGCTGGCCAGGTCGATGCCGCTTCCGCCGGTCAAGTTGGCGGTCACGTTGTCGATCTCGATCATGCCGGTCAGCGAGGTGCCGGCCATGGCGGTCGCGTTGTTGGTGATCGTGATACCCGCGACCATCGTGTTGTTGGCCAGGGTCACCACGGTGCTGCCCGCGTTCGTAAGCACCGGGGGATTGCCCGCCGGAACAATGTTCACGCCACCGATGGTGAGGCCCGAGCCCTCGCCCACGAGCGTCTGGCCGCTCTTGAGCGTAATGCCCGCGTCGAGGCCGGTGCTGGTGCCTGTGCCCTCGTAGATAAAGATCGTATCGTTCGCCACGGAGGCGGCTTCGGCCGCGGCCAGGGTGTTGTAGGGCGCCATCATGGAGCCATCGCCGCCGCCGCCGACCGAGTTGTCCACAAAGATGTAGGTCGAGAGGTCCACCAGGTCGACCGTCACGGTCGCCGTGTCGGTGCCGCCGCTGCCGTCGTTGACCGTGTAGACGAAGGTATCGTCGGCGATGAGCAGCATGGGCGGCGTGTAGTTGAATGCGCCGCTCGAGAACATCTGCACGGTGCCGCCATTGGCGCTGATGATATTGCCCGCCGTTGCCGTGAGCGACATGGTCGCCGTCTCGGCGTCGGTGTCGTTGAGCAGCACGCTCATCGCCGGGGGCACGGCCAGGGTCATGCCCAGGTCACCCTGGTAGGTATCGTCCATGGCAACCGGATCATCGTTGACCGGCGTCACGGTGATCGAGAAGGTATCCGAGATCATGCCGATGGAGTCACTGAGGGTGAAGTCGAAGCTGTCGGAGGTCGTCTCGCTGCCGTCGTGCAGGTAGCTGATCCGGCCCAGGTTCACGTCTTCCTGGGTGAAGGTGTCGTTCATCAGGATCGGTGTCACACCGTTGAGCAGGAGCTGACCGTTGGCCGGTTCGCTGTCGACGGTGAACACCAGGTCCGTGACCAGCGTGCCGTCGTCTGCATCGGTGGCCTGCAGGAGGGAGTTGAGAATCGTCCCTTCCATCTCTTCGGCCACGACGAGCGCGTTGTTGTTGTTGAGCGTCGGCACGTCATTGACGCCGGCGATGTCCACGGTGACGGTGCCGATGGTAAAGCCGCCGAAGCCGTCCGAGACGCTGTAATCGAAGTGCACCTGCGCGGAATCGCCCTGCGCGAGGTTATTGAACTGGACGCGCGGGTCGTAGCTGAACGCGCCGGTCTGCTGGATGTCACGCACGCCGGGACCGCCCGTGCCCATATCGACAACCACAGAGCCCGAGGCGTTCGAGATGATCGACTGCATTTCGGGATCGGAGTCGTTGGTCAGCACGTTGCCCGTGAGCAGCGTATCCTCATCGATCATGAAGCTCTCGCCCATGACGATCGGGGCGTCGTTGACACCAAACACCGTGAAGGTGACCGTGGCGATGTTGCTCGCAAGCGGCTCGGTGTCGCTGAGCTGGTAGGTGAAGCTGACGATGGCGCTCTCGCCGGTGTTAAGCGACTGGTAATCGGTGGTCGGGTCGTAGGTGAAGCCGCCGTTGCCCGCGCCGAAGGTGGTCATCAGCGTGCCCTCGCCGGCGCCCAGCGCCATGACGATACCCGGGGTCAGAACATCCATCTCCGGGTCGGAGTCGTTGGTCAGCACGCTGTCCATGAGGATGGTGTCCTCATCGATCAGGTAGGGATCGTCTTCCGCAATCGGCGCGTCATTGATGCCCATGACGGTGATCGTGACACTGCCGGTATCCATGGCCAGCAGCGGATCGGTCACTTCATAGTCGAAGTTCACCGCCACCATGGCGCCGGTGGTCAGGTCGTTGAAGTCCATGCGCGGGTCGAAGGTAAAGCTGCCGTCGCTCACAACATCCAGTTCCCCCATTGCCGGAGGCATGGGGACCGCAACGCGGAGCACATCGTTTTCAACATCGACGTCATTGGCCAGCAGGCCCATCGCGGCATTGACGCTGAAGAACGTGTTCTCGTCGACCACATAGGTCAGGTCATCGGCGGCCACAGGCGCATCGTTGATGCCCGTCACCACGACGATGGCCGCGCCCTGGGTCAGTCCGCCCACGCCGTCGCTCACCGTGTAGGAGAACTGCACCGGAAGGGTCTCGTTCTGGCGCAGGTCTTCGAACTCACCGTTGGTATCGAAGTCGAAGGTGCCGTCGGCATTGACGCTCACCAGGCCGCGAACCGGATCCGTGTTCATGGAAACGGTGATGGTCTGCCCCTCGGCATCGCTGTCGTTGGCAAGCAGGCCATCGGGCACCATGGGAAGCGAGCCATCGGCGTCGGTCGCGCTGAACATGCCCTCTTCGTCCGTGTTGTAGCTCTCGGTCATCACCAGCGGAGCATCGTTGATGCCCGTCACGGTGATGGTCACCGTCGCAGTGTCTTCACCGCCGCGGCTGTCGATGGCTGTGTAGTCAAAGGAAACAACGGCGCTCTCGCCGTCGCTCAGATACTGAAAGTAGTCGCCGGGGTCGTAGGTGAACCCGCCGGGAGTGGTGGCGGGCAGATCATCGATGATGCCGTCACCGTTGTTGTCCGTGAAACCGCCGATGCCCAGCGTGCCTGCATCGGGGGTGTCGACGCCATCGACCCGGATCACGCTGTGGACGACGATCGTCAGCGTGTCGAGGTCGAGGTCCTCGTCATTGGCGAAGAGACTCTCGTCGACTTCCAGGCTGTTGGCCGGGAGGCGCACGCGCAGCTCGCTGTCCTCATCGGTCTCGTAGGCGTCGTCCTCCAGCGTGGGAGCACGGTTGTCCGGGAAGGCGAGGCGAACGGCTTCCTTGAGCTTGTCGTCACAGCCACTGAGTACCAAAGAACTGAGCAGCAACGCCGCGATCAGACCTTGTCGGCAAAAAACGCCCGCATAGCGAGCGAAGGCACGCAAAATCATCCCCATCATGTCTCCCCTAATATGCTCCGGGACCGACCGGCGCTTGATGCGCTTTTCGGCCGCTGTACGCAGCTCTCCCGCGTCCGGCTGCCCCGGTTCCGGGCAGTCTGACAAACACGACTCACCGGGTCAACGCTCGGCCCCAGAACAATTCGGGCTTGCCCACGCCCACCGCTTGCCCTAGTCTGGGGCAGGATCCGAATTGGGGGAGAGTTTCTTCGACGCAAGCGAAGTCCAGACCGGATCAGTTTCTGAACTACGTCGAACTCTCGGGGGTTTGCATTCGTGCCAGTCAGCGCTTTTTCGATGCCTACGCGTCGCTCCAGGGCATTGGGCACCCGTGCCCTTCGCTCGCTCTTTGCGTTCTTCTTCGCTGTGATTTGTCTCACGGCGATGGCCGGGCCCGCCCGCGCCCAGGGCAACAACGAACCGGTTGACCCCGACGCCTACCGCAAGGCCCGCGACCAGTGGCTGCAGGAGCAGGCCGAGCAGGCCGCCGAGCAGGAAAAACAGGTCGTCGAACTCGACCAGGTTCCCGAAGAAGAATGGGTAGCCGTGGGCATTCGCCTGGGCTGGGCCCATTCCGACGGCGCCAACGGCGTGGGCGCGGGCCTGACCGGGAACTTCTGGGTCGGTGAATTCGGCGAGGACTATCGCATGGGTGTCCGGCCCGAGTTCCACTACCACAGCTACCGCACCCTCAACACGAACTTCCACGACTTCTTCTTGCTGGCCAATTTCTATGTCGAGAAGAACATGCCCAGCGAAGGCATGGGCGGCATGTTCGCTCCCTATGTTTTCCTGGGACCAGGTTATGAGATGTTCGACGGCGGCCGGGTGAGCTTCTCGCAGGGCTTTGCCTTCGATGTCGGTGGCGGCGTGCGCGCCGGCCACCCGCAGAGCCCGCTGGTCTTTGAAGTCGCCTACCTGCGCGGCTTCAGCGACGTGGAAGCCAACAACGTACGTGTCTCGATCGGCATCGACTGGGGCTTCTAGGCTCCGCCTCTACTGAATCTTCAAAGTCACTTCCGCCTGGCTCAGCCGGGCGTAGAGCGCCTTTTTCCTTCGAATGGGCCACCAGCCATAGAGGTAGGTTTCCAACGGCCGCCACATGGCGACCCAACCACCGATGGTCAGACTCTCCACCGCAAGCTGCGAGCCCTGTCCGGTCCACACCCCTGCCAGAAAATCCGCAAGAAAAAGGCACAGCGTCAGGAAGCTCACGCCGACAATCAGGCTGGTGCGTCCCTGCCGGAGCAGGTGCGAGAGTTCCCGGCGCGCGCCCGATGCCTGATAATCAAAATAGTTCTGCACCGCCTGCGCGATCCGCTTCTCATCGAGCGGACTCGGCGGCGCCTCGCGCAGGTGGAGCACGATGGAAAGAGCGCAGTCGCGCGGGAATTCCTCGGCCCAGGAGACGATGAATTCCTCGGCCTCGCGGCGCAGGTCCTTTTCGCGAAAGGGGGATGGATCGAGCGAGTTGAAGAGCTGATCGATGCGGTCGAGCCGCACTTCGATGAGACCGGGCTTGCGACCAGTATTTCCCATGGGGGCCAGAATACTTGAGCCGAATGCCCCGCGCCTAGCGGCCGATAATCAGGTAGGCCATGTAGCTCAGGTGCCCGGCCAGCAGGATCGCGCCCTCGCTCCGCGCCAGTTTGAACCCGCGGTAGAGCATGGGCGCGAGCGCCAGCGTAAAGGCCAGCATCACCCAGTTGTCGAGATGGATGATCTTGGGCTCGACTTCCAGCGGGTGGATCTGGGCACTCACCCCCAGAATGAGCAGCAGGTTGAAAAGGTTCGAGCCCATGATGTTGGCCACCGCCATCTCGTGCTGACGCTTGCGCGCGGCCATCAGGCTGGCCACCAGTTCGGGCGCGCTTGTCCCGGCGGCCACGACGGTCAGCCCGACCAGGCGCTCGGTAAAGCCCATGAGCAGGGCCAGATCGGCCGCCCCCATCACCAGAATCCGGGCCCCCACGCTCAGGCCCACAAAGGTCAGCAGCAGCATGCCCGCGAGCCACCAGGCCGGACGCTGTTTGAGTGTCTCGGCCTCCTCGGGGACGAGTTCCTCGAGCTGGCGGGCCTCCAGTGCCGTCGCCTGGCGCCGCGCCAGCGTGACCGAATAGACCCAGAAGGAGACCAGCGCGACGAGGAAGAAGGCTGCCTCACCCCGGTCGATCTCTCCATCGCGCGAGAACAGGATCATGGCCGCCGTGGACATCACCACGAACGGGAAATCCAGCCGGAAGGTATTGCGGGAGACGGGAATCGGGGCCACCAGCGCGCAGGTGCCCAGCACCAGGCCGATGTTGAAGATGTTGGAGCCCACCACGTTGCCCACCGCGATGGAGGGGTGCCCCGTTGCCGTGGCGAAGGCGGAGACAAAGGCCTCGGGCATGCTGGTCCCGGCGGCCACGATGGTCAGGCCGATCACCGCCGGAGAGAGCCGGGCCTTCTCGGCAATGGCTGCCGAGAAATCCACCAGCGCATCGCCCGACCAGGCCAGCAGGGCAATGCCGCCGACAATCATCAGGATATCGAGTGCGATCTGCAAAAGGGGCGCGCTCCTCGGGTCCGTGTCGGTCAGGAACAACAAATTGGGACGGAACCCGTCCCCACTGCATAGTCGCCCGCCCCGCCGATGTCATCAAACAGGGCAACCTGCCCTTTTCGAGCCCTCTGCAGTGAGCCCCTGGGCTCCCAATCGGCGCTGAAACTAATGCAGGGCGATTTTTGTGCGCAAGCACGCTTGAGTGCAGCACTCGAATCCGTCACACTTCTGTTTCATCTTGAGTCAGATGGCGTAACCGTTGTGAATAAACGGGAGTGCCTGAGTCCAGGGAAGGGACGCCTGTGGACGATTCTAATTCTCGCTGGGATGACCGCGACCGGGAAGCCAGCACTTCTGAAACCTCGACGTCGAGGGAATTCGCGCCGGCAGTCCGGGAGCACGCGTTCGCGGGGAAGACCCTGAAGCGCATCCAGCGCGAGGCCATCGAATTCGCCCTCAAACAAACGGGCGGCAACAAGAGTGCTGCCGCCCGCAAGCTTGAGATTCCGATCGCCACTTTCAAGCGCATGGTCAAGCGCTACGAAGAAGAGGACGAAGAATCCGCGTAGCTATTCGTGCTCGCCTTCTTCGTTTTCTTCTTTCTCGTAGGCCCGCTCAAGCCCCGGGGGCCCCATGCTCCGGCCGGGCTTCACGCGCCCTTCATAGGCCTTGGCGGCGCCGTGCACGTAGACCAGCTCGCCTCCGGAGTGCCCGACGCTCAGCCCCACGCCCGTGACCACGACCGAGAGCAGCACCGTGGCGCCCATGAGCGCAACCACCGCCGTCTCAGCCGGAATAAAGAGCGCGGCAGCCGAGGCTGCCAGGGTCACACCGGCCACGACGATGAAGCCCTCGGCCTCTTCCTCGTGCTCGTGAATCGCATCCTCGGAGACGACCTTTTCGACGATGTCTTCCTGGTCTTCGCCGGTTTCCTTGGCCACCAGGGCGCCGCCGAAAATGAGCGCCTGAACGACCACCACGGCGATCCAGACTTTCTTGTCGACCCAGCCCTTCCAGATTGAGAGCGCCGCGGCCGCTGCCAGCAGCGGCATCACGACGGCAAGACCCAATGGGATGTGAACAATTGCGGGGTGTAGGGGCAAACCTTCCATGGTATGAACTCTCCTTGCGGGGAACCGGTGTGATTGTTACCGGCCCGCCCTTGATGCGTCTCAATGTGCAGCAATTTGGGCTGTCGTGCCATCGCACGGATGACCTACGCATCTAAAGCGCTATTATTTCAGGGAGTTGCACGTATCGTTATGACCGACGTCAGAGAAGATTCGAGAACCCTGTGGGTGCCCATTCTGCTGTTTCTGACCATCGCCGCGGCCCTGGGAGTCGATCTCGCGCAGGACTATTCCGAGGGCAGCAGCCTCTCCCACCTGCTGGTCGAGGCGCTGGCTGCTTCGGCTGCCCTGGCGGGGGCCGCGTGGCTGGTGCGCCGGTATTTCCTGCTGCGCGGGGAGGCCCGCCGGCTTAAAGCCGACCTGAGCCGCAGCCGCGAGGACGCAGCGCGCTGGCGCGAGCAGAGCCGCGAGCTGCTGCAGGGGCTCGGCAAGGCCGTCGACGATCAGTTTGCCCGCTGGGAACTCACACCGGCGGAAAAAGAGGTCGGCCTGCTGCTCCTCAAGGGGCTCTCCCACAAGGAAGCGGCCCAGGTACGGAATACCAGCGAGCGAACCGTGCGCCAGCAGGCCCTCGCCCTCTACCGCAAGGCGGGTATCGGCGGGCGCGCCGAGCTCTCGGCATTCTTCTTTGAAGACCTGCTGCTTCCCCAAGACGAGCGCTGAGCTACTCGACGCTTGGAGTCGCGTGGGTGAGGTAGTGCAGGAGCGCCTCGGCGTCTTCGTCGCTGAGCTCATCGATGAGCCCGCGCGGCATGATCGTGCCGTACTGCTCGCTGGGCTCCAGCGGCGGCTTGAGGATTGCCAGGAAGATTCGCTCGCGGTTTTCCGGGCTCGCGATGGCATCGAGATCCGGCCCGCTCTTGCCGCCCATTCCCTCGCGCGCGTGGCAGGCATTGCAGCCCAGTTCCACAAAAATTTCCCGCCCGCGATCGAACTGGGCGTCGCCGGTGGCGGC
>JAGRBM010000029.1 GCA_020434085.1 Chrysiogenia bacterium
GTGAACAGCCGGAGCAGGTTCTCCGGATCAATGCCGCAACCGTAGTCGCGAATGGATGTCTGGAGAAATCCGCGGACCGAGCCGCCGGAATCGCGCAGGGCGACGTCGCTGGTGTAGCGGGTGCTGATCTCGATTCGTCCCTCGGGCGCGCTGGCTTCGGCCGCATTCTGGATCAGGTTGAGAAACACCTGCTTGAGCGCGTCGTGGGAACCGGTCACGTGGGGCAGACTCGGGTCGTAGATTTCCTCAAATTGCTTGTCCCTGCCGGTTTCCGAGAGGGAGACGAGTTGCACCACTTCGTTGAGTACCACGTGGAGGTTCACGTCCTGATGCTCGACCGCCGGGGGACGTCCGAAGCGCAACAGGCGCTCGACGATGGAGTTGACCCGCGCGCTCTCCTTGAGGATGACCTGAATGAGCTCGGCCTGGTCGGAGCCCTTGATCTCGCGTTCGAGCAATTGAGCGGCGCCCTTGATCCCGCCGAGCGGGTTCTTGATCTCGTGGGCCAGACCCGCGGCGATGGTGCCCAGCGATGCCAGGCGGTCGTTGCGGATGAGGTCGCGTTGCAGCTCACGCACACGGCTGCGGTCGCTCAGCATGACAAGCGCGCCCCAGTAGTCCCCATCGGGGTGATGCCAGGGAGTAACCGCCGCGGTGACCGGATGCTCGGATGCGCGACCTGTTACGTCGGGTCCCACGCGCAGGGTGGCATTGCGGTCGGTGCAGGCCGAGTTCGTTCGCAACGTTCGGTCGATGAGCTTGATGAGCCAGGGGTTGCCGGCGAGCACCTGATCGAAGGGACGCGCGGTCGCCACGGTGCGCGAGATGCTGAAGGCACGCTCGGCTTCATCGTTGAAATACAGAATGGTTCCGTCGCGGTCGATGAGCACCAGCGCGTCGACCATGGAGTCGAGCAGGCTGGCGACGTCGTCCCCGAACCGGGGGCGCTTCGACTTGTCGGGTGTGGCCTTTTCGCGGCCCATGGCCTCAGGCCACCTCCTGGTTTCGCGTTCCCGGCGAGGCGTCGGGGTCGATGTGCTCGCCCAGGAGGAAGTTGCGAAGCACGTCTTCGAGTTCCTCGGCGGTCTTGATGCCGAAAATCTGCCGGCGCATCTGCGTGGCATTGCGGCGGCCGCGCAGGTACCCGGCCAAGTGCGGGCGAAACATCTTCACGCCGCGCAGATCGCCGTAAGTCCGGGTGCAGCCGCGCAGGTGATCGCAGATGACCTCGAAGAGCTCGCGATTGGTGGGCTCGCCCGGATCGCTCTCGCCCTCGAGCAGTGCCAGCCCGCGCGAGAAGATCCAGGGATTGCCGATGGCCCCGCGGGCGAGCGAGCAGCCGTCCACGCCGGTCTCTTCCATCATCGCGCGAATGGCCTGCGGGGCAAGGAGGTCGCCGCTGCCGAAGACCGGCGTGGTCTTGCAGCGCTCCTTGAGCCGGGCGATGCGCGACCAGTCGGCCTGCCCCGAGTAGCCCTGCGCACGGGTGCGCGGGTGAATGGTCAGCAGGTCGAGGCCGATGCCGTCGGCCATTTCGGCCAGCTCGTCGATGACAAGGGACTTGTCGTCCCAGCCGGCGCGGACCTTCACGGTAAAATTCTCATTGGGGAGCGCCTTGCGCATGGCCTCCCAGATCTGGCGCACGAGCGGCAGGTTCTTGAGCAGTCCCGAACCGGCCTCGTGGCAGGCGACCTTGCGCACCGGGCAGCCCATGTTCAGGTCGATCCACTGGACCTCGTATCGGTCGCAAATGTCGCGGGCAACCCGGGCCAGAACCTCGGGCGTGGATCCGAAGATCTGGACCCCAAGGGGATCGTCGGCCGGGGTGTAGTCGAGCAGCTCGCGGGTGCGGTTGCTCTCGCGCACGTATCCCTCGGCACTGACCATCTGGGTAAAGCACAGCGATGCGCCGAACTTGCGGTTCTTGGGGCGCTCGATGACGTCGGTAATTCCGCACATCGGGGCGAGCGCAAGCGGCTTTTCGAGCGTAAAGCGCCCGATTTTTACCGGATTTGCCAAAGACTGCGTCATTTCTCGTCTGCCGGTCGTTCCCACGCGGGCCCCGATGGGGCTTCGCCACCCGGAAAGCGTGAGCTTGGGCCCAGCAGCGCAGGCTTGTCAAGAATATCACCGGCTTAGCCCCGCCGGACGCCCCTTTGGCCGGCGCTCGGTGGGGGAGGCACCAGACTGGACAAGGCGGGAGGCCGTGGGTATAAAGGCGCGGCGGAAAGGGCCTTTTTGCGCCCTTTCCGGTGGTAAGCTGCAGCGCCGCAGGGCGATCAAGCAGCCCGATTTCGAAAGGTTTGGGGAAGCGATGCCTCATTTCATCACCGACAAATGCACCGGCTGCACCATGTGCGTTCGCGTGTGTCCCACCGGTGCGATCACCGGTGACAAGGACGCGATCCACCTGATCGAGCCCGACCTGTGCATCGATTGCTCGACGTGCGGAATTTACTGTCCGTACTTCGCGATCGAGGACGGGCTGGGCATCATCGTTGACCGCGTGAAGCCCAAAGACATTCCGAAGGCCTTCGTGATCGAAGAGTCGTGTTCGGGCTGCGTCTTCTGCGTGGAAGCCTGCCCGTTCGACTGCATCACCATGGTCGACAACGGTTCGGGCGACTTCTTCCAGGTGGCAGAGGTCGACCAGAAGAAGTGCGTGTCGTGCAAGCTCTGCGCGCAGGTCTGCATCAAGGACGCCATCGTGGTGGACCGGCAGATTCCCTATCAGCCCGAGGAATACAGCAGCTTCCAGAAGCCCGAACAACACCTTGTCCCGGAAATCGAGGCCGTGAAGGCCGAGCTTTCTTCGGAGGATGCGGCCTGACGCATCGCGTTCCAAACGCAGAAAAGTTCACTCAAGGCCCCGGTTTCGCGCGAAACCGGGGCTTTTTCTTTGCTGCGGTCCAATTGGGATCACGTGGCAACCCCGGATGCTCTGACTGGCCTTTTTCGGGCCATTCCGTTACCGTTCGCTTGGGTAGAACACAGCTTGAAACCGGGAATCGGGTGGCAGCATGAGTAAGGGACGCATAGCGATCCTCGACGATGAGCCCGCTGTCCGGGAAATCCTTGGGGAATTCCTGCGAACGCGCGGCTACGAGGTATCTCTCTTCGAAGAGCCCAACGGGCTCGACAAGCATTTGCGCAATCACCCTGTCGATCTGCTGGTCTGTGATCTCTACCTGGGCGACGTGACGGGTCTCGATGTGATCCGCAAGCTTCGCCCCGGTTACCCCGCACTCGATATCATCGTCCTGACCGGATTTGCCTCCATCGACAACGTGATCGAAGCATTCCGCCTGGGTGCCAATGAGTACCTGCAGAAGCCGGTGAACCTGCTCCTGTTCGAGAATTCCATTGAACGCCTGCTGGAGAAGAAGCGCCTGGCGCGCGAGGTCCTCGAACTCAAGGACATCATCACCATCCATCAGGCTGCAGCCGACATCGCCGACCACCACGCGCTTCCCAATCTCTACGAAATCGTTCTCAAGACCGCTCTCAAGGGCGCCAGCGCTGATGCCGGTGCCATCGTCTGCTTTGCCGGCGAGGGCGATGAGCTCTGCGTGGAATTCGGCGCCGAGCACGGACTGGCTGCAGAAGAGCGCGACCAGTTCCTGAATCTCACACCCGAGCAGGTGCGCCAGCTCCGTCACGAATACTCCGCCATCAATGGCCACTGCACGGAGCTGGAGAACAACACCTGCCCGGTGGCCAGCGTCTTCGGCGACGATCTCGGCATCTGCGTTCCCATGCGTCAGAAAGGCGAAGTGCGCGGTGCGCTGCACCTGGTGCGGCGCAAATCGGACACAGAGTTCACCGAGCATGAAATCGCATCGGCCCGCGTGCTGGCACACAACGCCGCCATCGCGGCCGAACGCGCGCGCCTCTATAAAGATCTTGAGGTCGGTTACGTCGCCAGCATCGAGTCACTGGCGAAAGCCCTTGAGGCCAAGGACCCCTACACCGGCGGCCATGCCGACCGCGTGCGCAAATACTGCCGCATGATGTCGGACCTGACCGACCTCGACGAAGAAACCAAGCTCCGCGTGGAAAGCGCCGCGCTCCTGCACGACATCGGCAAGCTCGGCGTCTCCGACTACGTGCTCCAGAAGAAGGGGCCGCTCACGGCTGATGAGCGTGACCAGATCATGGAGCATCCCAGCATCGGCGACCGCATCCTCTCGGAAGTGCCCTCGCTGGCGGCCGAGCGGCTGTGGGTCTACGAGCACCACGAGCGCTGGGACGGCAGCGGCTATCCGCGCGGCATCGGCGGCGAGGAGATCTCGCTTCCCGGCCGCATCCTCATTCTTGTCGAGGTCTACGACGCCCTGGCCACCAAGCGCAGCTACAAGGACGCCTGGCCCGCGGAGATGATCCACGAACACTTCTCCGAGGGAAGCGGCAAGATCTACGATCCGGTCACCACCGAACTCTTCCTGGAGCTCTTCCACAAGAAGCTCGCGCAGTCGAAAGCCTCCTGAAACAAGACGGGACATGAGACCTGCCGCTGGTTTGCGCCGGCGCTGCGGGGCGAGTAAACCATGGCCGCGCCGCACCCGCGGCCGCCTCCAAGGAGCCCGACCATGGACTGGTCCCTCGATAGCCTGAATCTCTGGATCCACCTGCTGGGGACCGCGTTCTGCTTCGGCGGCTCGGTCTTCGTGGCTTTCTATTTCCTGCCCAACCAGCCCGAGACCCTTGAGCCGGGGCCGCTGCTCACGGCCAAGGTGGAGACTTTCCGGGCCTGGCTCTATGCCAACCTCATGGCGATGATGATCACGTTCATGACTGGCGTGTTCAACCTGCTCAAGTACAAGGAAGCCTGGGGCACCGATTACTTCTCCGCAGTGTGGAGCATCCTGATGCCCAAGTTCTTCTTCGTGCTGCTCTTTGTGCTGATGTGCGCGATGGCGGCGATGGGGCTGGGGATGAAATACATCCGCATCGCCACGGGCCTGATCGAGGTCGATGACGTGCCCGCGATGCTGGCGAAGTACGAGAAGAAGCTCTGGCGTATCCACATCGTGCTGGCGGTGCTGGTCGCCATTACCTCCTTCTTCGGCCTGCAGATCGTCAAGCTGATCCGGACCTGACCGGCCCAGCGGCCCGGGGCTGTCCCGGCAGGGAGCCCGCGGCGCTTGCATTGGCGCGCGGCGCGCGAAAAGCTCTCAGGCGGAGAGCGCAATGAGTGACCTCAACACAGATGCCATCCTGCTGTTCGCGCACGGATCGCGGGCCCCCGATCTCAAGATCGAGCTGGGTCACGTGGCCGAGCTCGTAAAAGCCTCAACGGGCGTCCCCATCGTGGAGATGGCCTTCCTGGAACTGGCAGAGCCGGACATGCACTTTGGCGTGAAGACCTGCGTGGGGCAGGGGGCCAAGCGGGTGACCGTCGTGCCCTACCTGCTCAACGTCGGCAACCACTTGCGCCGCGACCTGCCCAGCCTGATTGCCGAGGTCCGCAAGGCCTTTCCCGATACCGAAATTCTGATGGCCCCGCACCTGGGAGCCGACCAGCTTCTGGCCGACCTGGTGGCCAAGCGCGCGGGGCAGGCAAAGTCCGGCGAAGACCCGATTTGAGCGATTTTCAGCGCTGATTTGCGCCGGGGCAGCCCCGTCTTGCTCGCCCGGGCGGGTGCCCGCTATGGTGGCCCCCTGCCCGGGGCGACTCGCACAATTTCAGTGAGAAATCCCGGCGATTGCCGATGCAGGTGGCCGCGGCTGGTGGTGAGCCGGGGCCGATTTTTTAAAGAGTCTGGAGAGTCTCATGGACGTCAATGAAATGGATGAGGTCGACAAGGCCCTGACCACGCTGATTCAGGACGAGTTTCCCCTCGTCGAGGATCCCTATACCGAGCTGGCAAAGCGCGGCGGGCTCGACGTGTCCGGTGAGGAAGTGCGGCAGCGCCTGGAGAAGCTCAAGAAGGCCAAGGTGATTCGCCAGATCAGCGCGATCTTCGACTCGCGCAACATGGGCTACAAGAGCTCGCTCGTGGCGGTAAAAGCCAAGCCCGACGAGATCGAAAAGGTCGCCAAGTTCATCAACCGGCATCCGGGCGTCTCGCACAACTACAAGCGCGAGCACGAGTTCAATATCTGGTACACGGTGGCCGTCCCTCCGGGCGAAGACCTCGAAAAACACGTCAACGCCCTGCACGAGAAGTCCGGCGCGCTGGTGACCCGCATCCTTCCCACGCTCAAGCTCTACAAGATCGGCGTGAAGCTCAATCTCAACGATACCTCTCCCGAAGCAGCGACGCAGAAGGAAAAAGAGGGCGGCGTGTGGAACAAGCATCTCAAGGAAGCGGTTGAGATGAGCAAGGACGACATCGCCGCGGTGCGCGTGCTCCAGCCCGATCTGGAGATGATTCCCGAGCCCTTCAAGCCGCTGGCCGAGAAGATGGGCGTCTCCCAGCAGGAGCTCTTCGCCAAGGCCAAAGAGCTGCAGGAGCGCGCCGTGCTTCGTCGCTACGCGGGCATCCTTCATCATCGCAAGGCCGGTTTCCGCTCCAACGGTATGGGCGTGTGGGCCGTTCCCGAGGAAACCGTGGACGAGATGGGCAACAAGATGGCCCAGTTCAAGATCGTCTCCCACTGCTACCGCCGCCCCGTTTACGAGGACTGGCGCTACAACCTCTTCACCATGGTTCACGGCGAGAGCGACGATGATTGCCGCGAGATGATTCGTCGCATGTCGGAGGATACGGGCCTGACCGACTATGACGTTCTATTCTCCGTGGTGGAATTCAAGAAGACCCGCGTGGAATACTTCGAAGAAGAAGACTTCGGCTGGCTCTTTGACGGCGAAGCTGCCTGAACCCGGCGCAGCCCGCTTGGGAAATGACTTGTTACGGAAGGGCCCGGCGATTCACCGGGCCTTTTCTTTGAGCGAAAGGACTGAGGCGTGAAACAGCATCTGCGAACAATTCTTCTGGCACTGGGACTTGTGGTCATCGGCGCGTGCACCCAGCACAGCAACGGCAAGGCAACCACGGCACCCGACCTTTCGTTTCCGGCCGTGAGCGGCGGCGAGCTCAAAATCGCCGACTACCGCGGCAAGCTCATCTACGTCGACTTCTGGGCGACGTGGTGCGGCCCCTGCACGCAGGCCATTCCCGAGCTCAAC
>JAGRBM010000030.1 GCA_020434085.1 Chrysiogenia bacterium
TCGGCGTGACCGCCACTGATGTCTACGGCAACCGCAACTTCGGTTTCAACGGCGTGGTGCGGCTCTCATCGAATGACCCGGCGACAAGCCCCATCGACAACGTGCTCCAGACGGGCGTGAACGGCGGGTTCCGCGAGTTTCCGTTTACCCCCTACACCGATTCCGATGCGCTGCCCGGCGGCGCGATGACCCTGAGCGCGCAGGATCTGGGTGCCTCGATGCCCACCTATACGACCGCGGGAATCACGGTGAACGGGCAGAGCGCCACGCAGCTCTTCGTGCGTTTTCCCGGTGAGACCATCACCGCCCGCTCGACAGGGCCGGTTGTTCTAAACGCAAGCGACGCGCAGGAAATCGGCGTTGGCTTCCAGGCGGAGGTCATCGCCCTCGATGCCTTCGGCAATCTCGATACGGGCGCCTCGCTCACCGATGTGGAGATTTCCACCGACGATCCCGGCGATGCGGGCCCCTTCAACGCGGCCCTTGCAAGCGGCATCGCCGCCTTCACCCTCACCCCCAGCGTGGAGGGCCCCATCAGCGTGAGCATCGACGCGCACACGCCCATGAGCCTCACCATGGTGGGTGCGCGCAGTTACCGCGCCTACCCCATTGTGCTGGGGCAGGCCGGCGGCGGAGCGAACGGCGCAGCGACAAGCGCCACGGGCCTGACGCTTCCGACATCGGTCGCGATCGATGAGAGCAGCGCCACGCGCCGCGCCTTCGTCGCCGACACCGACAACCACCGCATTCTGGGATGGACCAGCGCCGACGCGCTGGCAAACGGACAGGCCGCCTCGCTGGTGATCGGACAGAGCGACCTGGCCAGCGGCGGCTGCAACCGCGGCAACGCGCCCGGCGCCGCAGACTCGAACCGTCTTTGTGAACCCCGCGGGCTCGCGCTCGATTCGCAGGGCAGACTCTGGGTTGCCGATACCCTCAATAACCGCATTCTGCGCTTCAACGATCCATTCGGAACGGACCTCATCGCTGACCTGGTGCTCGGGCAAGCCAACTTCACGTCGGGCGCCGCCAACCGCGGCGGCTCGGTCGCGTCCAACACGCTCTCGGGCCCGACCGATGTCGAGGTCGATGCAAGCGGCAACGTCTGGGTCGCCGATACGGGCAACAACCGCGTGCTGCGCTTCGATGCGCCGGGTGACACCACCGCCGATCTGGTCGTGGGACAGACGAACTTCACTTCGGGCAGTTGCAACGCGGGGAGCACCCCCACGGCCGGGCGGCTGTGCGGGCCCATGGGACTGGCGCTCTCGGGAACGACGCTCTGGGTCGCCGACACGCTCAACAACCGCGTGCTGCGATTTCCGACGCCCGCGAACAACACGGCGGATCTTGCCCTTGGTCAGGGGAGTCTCACCAGCTCCGACTGCAACGGCGCGGGCATGAGCGTGGGCTCGACAACCCTCTGCCTGCCCGAGGACGTCACCCCCGGCGCGGGCACGGATCTTTATGTCTCCGATAGCGCGAACCACCGCGTGCTCTACTACAACAACCCCACCGTGAGCGGCTTTCCCGCCTCCAGCGCGCTCGGCCAGCCGAATCTTACCTCCGGCAGCGCCAACAACCCCGCGCTCGACATCACGACGCTCTCGGCCCCGGCGGATCTCGCCTGGTGGGCCGGCGCGCTCTTCATTGCAGACAGCGCCAATAACCGCGTCGTCGGACGGGTTCCGTAATCTTCTACAGGTGCCTGGCCGCGGCGTATTCAATAAGCCGCGGTCTTGGATGGGCGCTCACTTCCATCGTCGTGATCGAGCCATTGGGAATGTAGGGCTGTACGAAGGGGCGCAGTGTATTCAGAGACCGCTGGGCCCAGATGCTCGAGAGATAGAAGATGAGATAGCCGTGGGCGAAGAGCGCGACGTGGGCGTCTTCGCCGTGGGCGGCCTGGAGTTCCTCGAACATCCGGGTGATGCGGGCCTCGAGATCGGCGGGCGACTCGCCGCCCTCGGTGCGACCGCTGCGCCAGCTCTGAAAGTAGAGCGGGATGAGCGAGCCGCCGAGCATCACCCGCTTGACCGGTTTGGGCAGCGGCGAGCCGGAAATTCCGCTCAGGATCCGCTGCGCGGCTGAGCCCTCGGGCAGGCGGCCGGTGCGCAGCTCTGTG
This sequence comes from Chrysiogenia bacterium, assembly GCA_020434085.1. Lineage (NCBI taxonomy): Bacteria > Pseudomonadati > Chrysiogenota > Chrysiogenia > Chrysiogenia bacterium. The sequence goes on from JAGRBM010000030.1 coordinate 2,126, forward strand.
ATTTCCTCGCGCACGGCGACGTCCATGCCCAACACCTCGGCCGTGGCGTCGGCGGTTTCCTTCGCGCGAAGCAGCGGGGAGGCATAGATCGCGTCGAGCCGTTTGCCCGAAAAATGCCGCGCCACCGCGCGGGCCTCATCGCGTCCGCGATCGGAGAGCGAGCCCTCAGTCTCCTGATTGAACAGGGCGTTGATCGTATCGAAGTTGTCGAGCCGGTGGGCCCGAAACTCCATCTCGCCATGTCTGATCCAGTAGATGCGCATGGATTCAGGATAGATGATTCAAGCCGGAAGAGGGAAAATCGTCCGCGTATACGTTTGTCGTGGACGTGGACGGAATTTTCCGAATTTGCTGCAAAGCCACAAGGCAAGCCCGCTAGAAGAAATGCCGCCCGCGCGCGACGTTGAGCAGGAAGCCCACGCCGGTAAGCATGGTGACCGCGGAACTGCCGCCGTAGGAGAGGAACGGCAGGGGCACGCCGATGACCGGCAGCAGGCCGGCAACCATGGCGATGTTCACCAGGAAGTGCCAGAAAATGAGAATGCCGAATCCCGTTGCCAGGATGGCGCTGAAGCTGTCGCGCGCGTGCGAGGCCACATTAAAAGCCCGGCCCACCAGCACGGCGAAGGCCACGACGACGCCCACCGAGGCGACAAAGCCCAGTTCCTCGGCGAGCACCGAGAACGCGAAATCGGTGTGCTGCTCGGGCAGGAAACTGAACTGGGTCTGCAGTCCCTTAAGGTACCCCCTGCCCCACAGGCCGCCCGAACCGATGGCGATCTTCGACTGGATGACGTGATAGCCCACGCCGAGGGGGTCGGATTCGGGATTTAAGAAAGTCGCCAGGCGCGCCTTCTGGTGGGCCTTCAGGAAGAAGAGCGGATCGCCCTTCCAGAGCCACACCGCCGCGACGCTCACCGCGACGAGTCCGATGGAGCCCCAGAACGTGCGGCGCGAGAGTCCCAGGAACAGATAGAGGCTCCCCACCGTGGCCACGTAGATGAGCCCCGTTCCCATGTCCGGCTCCTTCATGATGAGCCCCAGCGGGATCAGCAGGATGAGCGTGGGCTTCCACAGATCGAAGAGCGAGTACGGAGGTTCCTCCGGCGCGCGTCCGAAGTAGCGCGCTAGCATGAGGATGAGCGCAATCTTCATGGGCTCCGAGGGCTGCAGCGTAAAGGGCCCGAGCTGAAGCCAGCTTCGCGCGCCACCTGCCTTGTGCCCCAGGAAGTGCACCGCCGCCAGCGGGATGAGCGCCAATACGAAGATGGTCGGCGTCATCCGCTCGAGCGTGCGCATGTCGATGAGCGCCGCCGCGGCCATGGCGATGAGCCCAATGGTGAACCACATGATCTGGCTCTTGTGGGGGCTGCCGTTCAGGCCGCCCTGGGAGGCGCTGTAGAGGTTGAACAGCGAGATCACCATGAGCGCCAGCACCGGGGTGAGCACCAGCGGATCGACGGCTTCTTTCCAGCGAGAGCGGCTCATGGCTGGACCTCCTCGCTCGTGGCGGCATAGCGCAGCTCGGGATGGGCCGCGTCCGGCGCGGGCAGCAGCCCCGCCGTGGCACGCTGCTCGCGCAATTCCTTGTAGCGGGCGATGATCTTCTGCGCGACGGGCGCGGCATTGCGGCCGCCGCCGCCGCCATGCTCGATGATCACGGCCAGCGCAATGTAGGGGTCTTCCGCCGGGGCGTAGGCGACAAAGAGCGCGTGGTCGCGCAGTTCCTTGGGAATGTCTTCGTCATTCTCGTAGTGTTCAACCGAAGAGAGCCGCACCACCTGGGCCGTTCCCGTCTTACCGGCAACAGTGATTCCCGGTACCTTCGCACGGTGGGCAGTCCCCTGGGGATCGTTCACCACGGCGACCAGGCCTTCGTGCACCGCCTCGATGTGCTCGGGCGCAAAGGGAAGCGGCGGCGGGATGGGCGGGCTGAAGTCGTGAATCACCTCGCCGTCCACGCTCTGGGCGCGCGCGATGAAGTAGGGCTGCACCAGCGTTCCGCCGTTGGCAATGGCCGAGATGCCGCGCACAAGCTGAATCGGGGTTACGAGATCGAAGCCCTGCCCGATGGCGCACGGCAGGGTCTCGCCGGCCTGCCAGGGTTCGCCCTTCACGCGCTCTTTCCATTCCTCGGTGGGCACGAGGCCCGATTTTTCTTCGTCCAGCCCGATGCCCGTCTTGCTTCCGAATCCAAAGAGCCTGGCGTAGTGCGCAATGCGGTCGATCCCCAGACGCTGGCCGAGCTGGTAGAAATAGATATCGCAGCTCTGGCGAAGCCCGTGCAGCAGGTCCACCTTGCCGTGACCGCCGCGGCGCCAGCAGTGGAACCACCGGCGCCCCACCCGCATCCGGCCGTGACAGACCGGGGCGAAGTCATCCGATCCGACGATGCCTTCTTCGAGCCCCGCCATCGCAACAAAGGGTTTCCACGTCGAGCCCGGCGGGTACTGGCCCTGAATTACTTTCGAATAGAGCGGGCGACCCGGCGCGTTGAGCAGGGCATTGTATTCCTTCTGCGAGATCCCGCGGGCGAATTCGCTCGGATCGAAGGTCGGGTGCGAGACGAGCGCCAGCACCTCTCCGGTCTGCGGATTCATCGCCGCAATGGCGCCGTGTTCTCCGCCGAGGGTTTCCTCGGCTGCAAGCTGCAGGTCCCAGTCGAGGGTAAGCACGATGTTGTTTCCGGGCACCGGCGCTTCGTTGTCGGCCTCGAATCCCAGTTCCTTGAGCACCGCCTCGTCCACTTCGCCGCCGAAGGCGTTGACGATGAGCTCGCGGTAACCGTCGCGCCCGCGCAGCCAGGACTCGGTCATTGCCTCGATGCCCTGCTGGCCGACCAGATTTCCCTGCCGGTAGCCATGGTCGGGATATTCTTCCTTCAGGCGCTTGAGTTCATCGGCGTTGACCTCGTGGATGTAGCCCAGAAAGTGTGCGCCCACGCCGCCGTATTTGTACTCGCGTACCGGCTCGGTGCGAACGAACACACCATTGGCACGCAGGTTGATCTCCTCGATTTTCGATATCTCGTCCCAGGTCGCATCGTCGCGCACCAGCACCGGACGAAAGCGCAGGCGCCCGCCGCCCTCGCGAACGGTCTTCCAGATTTCCTCGGGGCTGACTTCGAGAATCTGTGCGAGGCGCTCGATGGTCGCCTCGGCGCGCGCCTGCTTCTCCGTGTCACGGCGCGAGGCCAGGAA
>JAGRBM010000031.1 GCA_020434085.1 Chrysiogenia bacterium
AGCGGCTTTGCCATCGAACCCGGCGCACATGAAGTCGACTGGCTCTTCTCGGACATGGCCTGCTATCCCGAGCGGCTGCTCGCGCTGGTGGAGAAGTGGATCGCGGCCCGCGCCTGTCGCCGCATGGTCTGCACCCTGAAATTCCAGGCAGGCACCGACTACGCCGTGGTGAAGGACTTTGCCGCCATCCCCGGCGGGCGCCTCGTGCACCTCTTTCACAACAAACACGAGCTGACCTGGCTGTGGTCGAGCGAGTATGCTTGAGCCCGTGATGGGCACGATGTACACGCGGCTGTTTGTGGCAGTCGCTCTTGTTTTCGGCTTCTTTTCCTGCACATCCCGGTGGGACGAGGAAGTAGCTGGCGAAATCCGCGCGCGTCTGACAGGTGCCACGACCGCCGAAGGCGTTGTTGTATTCCCTGTCTCCGGTGACCTTCACGCCCCCGATTCGCTTCGTGCTTTCTACAAAGATCGGAAGTTCCGCCCGCTCTGGATCACCCGCGATGGCGCGAGCACGCAGGCGCTCGCGCTCTTCGCCACACTGGAAAGCGCAGAGGCCGACGGGCTGGCTCCCGAGGACCTGCACCTCCAGGCATTGAACCGACTTTTCGCGGAGCCTGAGGCGCGTTCGCGCGCCGCGCGCCTCGACATTCTCCTCACCGATGGACTGATCGTTTATGCCAACGAGCTGGTCAATGGCCGGATCGATCCGGTGAGCATCGACGCCGAGTGCCTTCGCACGCCCGAGCCGCTCGACGTGCAATTGATCCTGAATCGCATCGCCGGCGGCGAGAACATGGCGGACCTGCTTGCGAGCCTCGCCCCCGCGGATCCGGGCTACGCACTTTTGCGCAAGGCGCACCGACGCTACCTGGGCATCGCCGCACGCGGCGGCTGGTCCGAGTTATCACCGGACGCGGCGGAGACCGCCGTGCGCGGGCGTCTGCAGGCCGAGGGCTACCTCAGCGAGGGCGATGAGTCAGAAGATGCGCTTCGCGAATTTCAGCGAAGCCATGGACTGCGCGATGACGGCGTCCTGAACGAAGCGACGCTCGCCGCGCTCAATGTACCAGCGGCCGCACGCGCCGAGCAGATCACCCTGAATCTTGAGCGCTGGCGCTGGCTGCCACGCGAGCTGGGAATGCCGCGCGTCGTGGTGAACATCGCGGGCTTCTCCCTGGAGGCGTTGGCACCCGAGGAAGAGCCACTCACGATGCGCACGATTGTGGGCATTTCCCAGCGTCGCACGCCGGTGATGAGCGGTGAGATCAACACCCTCGTCCTCAATCCGACCTGGGGCATTCCGCCCACCATCCTGAAGGAAGACCTGCTGCCAAAGCTCAAGGCCGACCCGTCCTATCTGACGCGGCACGAGACGCGCGTCTTCGACACAGCCATCGGGGCGGAGGTTGACCCCACCAGCATTGCGTGGGACGAACTCAACCCGGAGAGCATTCCCTACGTCCTGCGCCAGGACGGCGGGCCGAGCAACCCGCTGGGGCAGATCAA
>JAGRBM010000032.1 GCA_020434085.1 Chrysiogenia bacterium
ATCGATTTCCGCGCGCTGCTCAATGACGAGCAATACAACGCCGTGACGGCCGAGCCGGGACCGCTGCTCGTGCTCGCCGGCGCCGGTTCCGGCAAGACCCGCACGCTCACCTACCGCGTGGCCTACCTGCTTTCGCAGGGCGTCAAGCCCGGCGAAATCCTCCTGCTCACCTTCACCAACAAGGCCGCCAAGGAAATGCTGCACCGCGTGCAGGACCTCACCGGAATCGAACCGCAGCGGTTCTGGGGCGGCACGTTCCACTCGCTCGGCCACCGCGCGCTGCGCATCTACGGCGAGGCCATCGGGCTGCCGCGCACCTTTACAATTCTCGACGCCGACGAATCCGAGTCGCTGCTCAAGCAAGCTGTTGAGGCCGAGGACAAGACGTTCTTCAAGGACAAGACCCACCCGCGGCCCGGTCCGCTGTTCGACGTGCTTTCGCTCGCGCGCAACACGCAGCTCAGCATTCAGAAAACCGTCACGCTCTACTTCCCGCAGTATCAGGACATCCAGCATCGCTTCGAGCCGTTCGCCACGGCTTATGAAAAGCGCAAACGCGAGCAAAACGTCGTCGATTACGATGACCTGCTCGAGCTCTGGCTTAAGTTGCTCACCACCGCGCCCGAGGTCGCGGCGTATTTCGGTCAGCGCTTCCGCCATGTGCTGGTGGACGAATACCAAGACACCAACACGCTGCAGGCGCAGATCGTGGACAAGCTCGCGCCGCATCATCGCGTGATGGCCGTGGGCGACGACGCGCAGTGCATCTATTCGTGGCGCGGCGCGGATTTCGAGAACATCATGACGTTCCAGCACCGGCACCCGGGCACCGTCATTCATCGCATCGAGACCAACTATCGCTCGACGCCGGAGATTCTCGAATTGGCCAACGCCGTGCTGCTCGCGCAACCCGCCGGACGGCACTTCGACAAGGAGCTGCGGGCCTCGCGCGGGCACATGCAAAAGCCCTTCGTCGTGCAGACGATGGACGACCGCGAACAGGCCGAGTTCATCCTGAAGCGCATTCGCTCGCTGGTCGAAGACGAGGGCGTGTCCGCCAGTGAGATCGCCATTCTCTACCGCTCCCATTTTCTGGCGCTTGAGGTGCAGCTCGCGCTCTCCCGCGCCGGCATTCCCTATCAAATCACCAGCGGCGTGAAGTTTTTCGAACGTCAGCATGTGCGCGATCTCGTGGCGCTACTGCGTTTCGTTTACAACCCCTCCGACACGCAGGCGTGGCAGCGCATCGCCGTGCTGCTGCCCAAGGTCGGCGAGAAAGGCGCGCAGAAGATCCATGCCGCCGCGCTCGAACACGCGACGATGATGCAGCAGAACTTCCTCGACGCGCTCGCCACCGACGACGTGAAGAGCAAGGTCGCGAAGGACGCGCGCGAGGATTGGGGCAACTTCTGCGACTCACTCAAACAGGTGTCGGAACTGCTGGAGAGCGCCCCGCCCTCCGCCGCGGTCGAAACCGCGATCGACGGCTGGTATGGCGACTACCTGAAGGGCGCCTTCGCCGATTACGTTGAGCGGCTGGAGGAATTGAAGGCCTTGGTCGGGTTCGCCGCGCGCTTCGACAACATGCAGGATC
>JAGRBM010000033.1 GCA_020434085.1 Chrysiogenia bacterium
GCGTCCTTCGCCTTTGAGCCCCACTGGAATCCCGCGCGCACGATGATCGCCTTTACCCGGATCAACGTCGCCACCAAGGCGCAGCGCATGCTCAGCCTCTACGACGTCGAGCAGGACAAGGTCATCGACGTGGCGACCATGAAGCCCGAGGACTGGACGGGGTACGGATTCTCGCCGACGTGGAGTCCGCACGGCGACGCGCTCGCCTTCAAGGTGCGCAACAGCGACGAGGGCGCCGCCGTCTATGTCGTTTCGGTAAAGCACGGCAAGGCCACCCGCATCCTGCCCGACGTGGCGGGTGAGATCGGCGAGCTCTACTGGAATGAAAAGGGGCTCTTCTTCTCGGTGCGCGAGGGCGGCCCGAAGGGCCCGGCGCGGCGGCTGCGCTGGGTGGAGTTGCCGCCGGTTTCGGATCTCGTGACCATCGATCCGCTCGCCCTGGCGCGCCAGTCCGTGGACGTGGGAGAGGGAAGCGAGCCGCGCTACTACGACGGGTCGCTCTATTATCTTCGTTCGAGCAAAGATCACTCGCAGCAGTTCGATCTGGTGCGCGACGAACTGGTGGGTGCCGAGCCCGAAATCGTTCTCTCCGGCGTGGGGCCCTACTTTGAGATCGGTCCCGATGGAACAATTGCCTACCAGAGCGATCCCACGGGCGGATCGCGCCCGGTGCGGCTGACCATCCTGCGACCGGGCCAGAGCAAGGGCGAAGTCACCCGCGTCTCGGCCTTCCGCTTCCGTTTCTCACCCGACGGAAAGAGGCTGGCGTGCCTGTGGCTGGTGGGCGGACGTCCGGGTTACTTCGTCTACGACCATCGCTCCAAAGAGATCTGGGCGCTCTCGGCCTTCCGGGGCGACTTCACCGCCGATGCGCTGGCGAGTCTGGTGAACCGCCCGCTCTTCGACTGGTAGCGCCTACTCGGCCTTCTTGGCTTTTTTCTTCGTGGTTTTTTTGGCGGCCTTCTTGGTCGCCTTTTTTGCGGCCTTTTTCGGAGCCTTCTTTGCCGCGGCCTTCTTGGGTGCCTTCACCGCTTTTTTTGCCTTCTTGGCGGCGGGTTTGGCCTCTTCGCGCGCGGGAGCAGGCTGCGACGCCGGTTCGGGTCGGGGCTGAGGCTGCGCGGGGCGCTCTTGCTGCGCGCGCTCCTCATTGCCGTCCGACTTGCCGGCCTGTTGGGATTGCGGCGCGGCATCGGGTGCGCCCTCGGGCTTGCGCTTGCGGCGATTGCGTCCGCCGCGCGATCCGCGGCGGCGTTTTTTGCGCGGCTGCTCTTCGCCGTTCTCGCCGCCGCCATTCCCATTGCCATTAGCGCGCGCTTCGTTGCCGCGGTTCTCGTTGCCACTTTGCTGCCGGGGCTGGTTATCCGGCCTGCGTTCCTCACTCTGGCGGGGACGCTCTTCCTGGCGCGGGCGATCCTGCTGCCGGGGGCGCTCTTCCTGACGAGGGTTCTGCTCCTGGCGGGGTCTTTGTTCCTGCCGGGGGCGCTGCTGATTCTGGCGCTCGTCGCGGCGCGGCTGTTCGGGTTTCTTCTCCGCCTGCGGGGCCGGGGTGCCGCCCTCGATGCGGATGATCGCCGGCGATTCCAGCGAGAGCTCCTTGCTCGGCTGGATCAGGATTCGCTGCGAGCGCGCCGCTTCCATGCTGACCAGCTCGGTGCGCCGTTCGTTCAGAAGATAATTGGCTGCAACCTCCGAGAGCTTTACGCGAATCTCCGCGCCCGGGTTGGCGCGCGCGGCGCTGGTGCGAATCTCGCGCAGGGCCGAGACGGCCGAGACCTGCGGGCTGGGCACCAGGCCGCTGCCGTTGCAGTGGGCGCAGGTGACAAAGCCCGTGCTGGCACCGGAGGTGCGCATGCGCTGGCGCAGCATTTCCAGCGTGCCGAAGCGCCCGATCTTGCCCAGCGTGGTGTTGGCCTTGTCGGGCTTGATGGCGTCCTTGAGTTCCTTCTCCACCTGCGCGCGGTTCTTGCGATCGCGCATGTCGATGAAGTCGATGACGATGATGCCGCCCAGGTTGCGCAGGCGAAGCTGGCGGGCGATCTCGCGCGCGGCCTCACAGTTGGTCTTGAGAGCCGTGTCCTCGATCCCCTTCTCGCCGCGCAGCTTGCCGGAGTTCACGTCGATGGCAACGAGCGCCTCGGTCTGGTCGATGACGATGGAGCCGCCGGAGGGAAGCTCCACCTTGCGGCCGCGGGTGCGGGCGAGCTGGCTCTCCACGCCGAAGTGCGAGAAGAGCGGCATCTCACTCTCGTAGAGGGTGACGCTCTGCGCGACTTTCCTGGACAGGCTCAGCTCGGTGAAGCGGCGAACTTCCTCGAAGGTCTCGGGCTCATCGACCCAGATTTTCTCGACGTCGGCAGTGTAGTAGTCGCGCACCGCGCGGATGACCGTGCCGTGGTCGGCCCAGACAAGACCGGGGCGGTCCTGCGAGCGGTACTGGCCGACGATGTCCTTCCAGAGTTTTTCGAGGAAGCGGAAGTCCTTCTGGAGCTCGGTCTTCGTCGCCGTCGTGCCGGCGGTGCGGACGATGAGGCCGACGTCCTTCTCGCCCTTGATGGAACGAATGGTTTCGTTGAGCTTGGCGCGCTGCTCGGGCGAATCGATCTTGCGCGAGACGCCGCCCGACTCGCCGCCGGCCAGATACACGAGATAGCGACCGGGAAGCGCGACATAGGTCGTCATGGCCGCGCCCTTGGGGCCCATGGCCTCGCGGGTGACCTGGACGAGAATTTCCTGACCCTTTTCGAGCTTCTCGTCGGAGAAGGTGCGTCCTCGCCCCTTCTTCTTCTGGATTTCGGTCAGAACGGCGCCGCTCACTTCACCCAGCGGCAGAAAGCCATTGCGCTCGGCGCCGTAGTCGACAAACGCCGCCTGCAGGGCGGGCTCGACCCGCACGACGCGGGCCTTGTAAACATTTCCCTTGATGGTTTCGGAATCGGGGGACTCGAAGTCGATTTCCTCGAGTCGGCGGTCCTTGCCCAGGATGGCGACCCGAATCAGATCGGGGTCGCGGGCATTGATCAGTAATTGTCTCACTCAGCAGATTCTTTCGTCTTCGGCCCGCTGCGGGCTGTGCGCGCGGGGCCGGTGTGGGGGGTGTCCCTTTTCGCCCGGGTCGCTGTTGTGAATAGCGCTCAGTGCCGGGGCCGCGCGACGCGAAGTCGCCGCTGCGGTTGGGAAACCATTGATATTATTGGGGTGGTTCAGACCCGGCGGGAGGCCGCCCAGAGATCGTTCTCAGGTGAATTGCTTCTTTCTATCCGCTCGGAGCCGGGCTGGAACCCCCATGCTCAAAGCGCGCGCCCTCAATGCTGCAGGTCCTTGCGTTGACCTTGCGCGCGGGCCCGTGATAAAACGCCCGCGGGTCGCGTCACTCGCAACCTATTATAAGCACACAGGTTTTTCCTAGCAAGGGAGCTGCTCCACATGAATGAAACACTCCTGTACGGCCTCAAGCCGGAGATGGTCACCAAGCCGCCGTTCTTCAATCTGCCGATGCCTTTCGCGCAGATCTTCATGTACGTGCTGGCGGGCGTGGCCACCGCCCTCTTTGTCATCGGCTTCTGGGGCCGGGCCAAGCTCTGGCTCAAGGGCCGTCCCGAGAACCGTTTCGACAACCTGGGAGAGCGCGTCAAGGCCCTCATCCTCGACGGCTTCGCACAGCGCAAGATCCGCACGCGCAAGCTGACGGGCTTTGCCCACACACTGGTGTTCTTCGGTTTCCTGCTGCTCTTCATCGGAACCGACATCGTCTTCCTTGAATACGACGTGCTCGACCACTTCGGCCTGGGCATCTGGTTCGGCGGTTTCTACCTGTGGTACTCGGTCATTCTCGACGTTGCGGGTGTCGCCTTCCTGACGGGCCTGGCGATCTTCTCGTATCGCCGCATGGTGAAAAAGCCCTTCCATCTTGGCACGACCAAGGACGATAAATTCCTGGTGATGCTGCTCTACTCCATCGGCATCACCGGTTTCCTGCTCGAGGGCGTGCGCATGGCCTACGGCATGGAGCTGGCCGACGGTACCTGGGGTATGGAGCCCTGGGCAGCCTGGTCGCCGGTCGGCCTCATCGTTGCGAAAATCTTCCACGCGGTGGGCTTCGGGATTCACTCCGACAAGACCACCGGCGCGCACACCGTCATCTGGGTCGTGCACATGCTGCTGGTGATGGGCTTTATCGCCTACATCCCGCGCTCGAAGCTCCTGCACATTCTCACCAGCCCGATGAACATCTTCTTCAAGAGCTTCAAGCCTTCGGGCAAGATGGATACCCCGTTCCGCCTGATGCGTTTCAACGCCGAGGGCGAGCTTGAAGAGAACGAGGACTTCGACGAGGACGACCTCCTCAACGGCTCCTACGGGAAGCTCGAAGACCTCTCGTGGCGCCAGCTTCTGGAGTTCGACGCCTGCACCAAGTGCGCGCGCTGCACCATCGAGTGCCCGGCCACGCTGGCGGGCCGCAATCTCTCGCCCATGCATTTCATCCAGGACATGCGCGTGGCGATGACCGAGCAGCTCGGCGGCGGCCAGAGCGAAGAAGAGCGCCGTCCCCTCGTGGGCGACGACGGCGTGATCAATCCCGAGACGCTCTGGAGCTGCACCACCTGCAACGCCTGCGTGCAGGCCTGCCCGGTGATGATCGAGCACGTCGACATCTACATGGGCATGCGTCGTCACCTGAACAACGAAATGAACCTTCCGCCCCACGTGGTGGAGACCCTCAAGAACATCGGCAACCAGGCCAACCCCTGGGGCATCGCGCGCAGCGACCGCATGGCGTGGGTCTCGGATTCGCCGATCAAGCCGGTCACCCTCGAAGAGAACCCCGAGCCCGACGTCCTCTACTGGATCGGCTGCGCGGGCAACCTCGACGACCGCAACCAGAAGGTCACCCAGGCCATCCTGAAGATCTTCGACAAGGCCAAGGTCAATTACGCCATTCTCGGCAAGGACGAGCAGTGCACCGCCGAAGTCGCCCGCCGCATGGGCGATGAGGGCACCTTCCAGCAGTACGCCTTCGAGAACATCATGACCATGAACATGATGGGCATTAAGAAGATCGTCACCGCCTGCCCGCACTGCTTCAACACGTTCTCGAACGAGTACCCCGAGCTGGGCCTCGAAGCGAAGACGGTTCACCACAGCGTCTACATCCGCGAGCTCATCGACAGCGGCCAGCTCAAGATCGAGAACAAGCTCAGCGACGAGAAGATGACCGTGCACGATTCGTGCTACCTGGGCCGGCACAACAACGAGTATCGCGCCCCGCGCGACCTGCTCGAAGTGGCCGGCGTGAACATCCTGGAGATGGATCGCTCCCACGAGCGCGGCCTGTGCTGCGGCGCCGGCGGCGCGAACATGTGGTACGAAGTCACCGAAGAGGTGGCCATCAACCAGCACCGCACCCAGGAAGCGGTCAACACCGGCGCCGACGCCTGCGCGACGGCCTGTCCCTACTGCATGTCGATGTTCGTCGACGGCGGCAAGAAGCTCGACATCGAAGAGACCTTCAAGAGCGAAGACGTCGCAGAAGTCGTCGCGCGAGCTGCCGGCTGCGAATAAGCGACAAGTAAACGGCATTCCCCCAAAAACGGGCCCTAATCGGGGCCCGTTTTTTTGTGACAATGTGCGGTCCATCTCGGTCCATCGTGGGCCATCTTGGGTCATTACGGGTCATCTCGGGTCACGGGCGGTTGCGCGGCGGAGAGAAAGCCTCACAATGAAGTGAGGCGCCCACCGCCCCCGCTCCCCCTCCGGGGGAGCTGTCGCCGAAGGCGACTGAGGGGGTGCCGGTGCCTGCACAATGCAGCGCTGATCGCCGTCTGCGCGCCCCCCTCAGTCCGACTTCGCTGAAGCTACGTCGGACAGCTCCCCCCGCAAGGGGAGCAGGGAAGGAATTA
>JAGRBM010000034.1 GCA_020434085.1 Chrysiogenia bacterium
CTCGACGAGACTGCGTTCCAGGAAGCCCGCAACACGCTTGCGACGGATCTCGTATTCGAGGGCGAGCTGGCGCAGGCGCGCCTGCTTCGCCAGATGCACTACGGCACCGGATTCGACAAGCAGGTGCTTGCGGTGGAGAGTGAGCGGCGCAAGGCGCGCTCGAAGTCCTACCGGGCCGAGCTCGATCTGCGCCTCGATATCCTGGCGCACTCGCTCCTCGATGTGCGGCGCTGCCGCAAACTCGTCGAAGAGGGCGGCGACAAGACATGGGCGGAGCGCTGTGGGAGCGATCGCTACCAGCAGGTGGTGCAGGGGCTCTCGGAGGATACGCTCGAAGAACTCGATGAGCGCATGGCCGAGCAGCGAGAGAGCCTGAGCCATGAGTATGAGCTTTCCAATCTCGCGCGCGTTCGCGACTTCCGCGTTCTGGTGGCGCTTCGCTACACGCGCCTGCTGGCGCGCTACCTGGGCGTGGACAGCGATCTCGAAGAGGTGCTTTCGTTCCCGCTCGGAACCAACGTGCTGCCCATTGTGGAGCTGGCACGCGCCTACCAGAGCGCGGGCACCGGCAAGTGGTTTGGTGTCGATGCCGGGCACCCGACCGGCCGGCCGGCACTCATCAAGGAAATCCGCCTGAGCAGCGGCGAGAGTATCTACCGCCGGGAAATGAACGAGCAGCGCGCCGTCGATGAAGAGCTCAGCGCTTCGTGGCGGGAGATCCTTCGCACCGTGGTGCGTTACGGAACCGGGCGACGCATCGACCGCGAACTCCTGCTGCGCACCTCCGATCCCGATCGGGCGGCATCCATCGCGCGGCGTGAGATTCGCATTCCGGCCTTTGGAAAGACCGGCACGGCCCAGCGCTACATGAATGCGACCTTCGCCGGGTTGCTTCCCTATTTCGGGCGCGAGCAGCAGACCGACGAGGGCGCGCTGCTCGACGGCGCGCAGTCCTTCTCCATCGTCTCCTACGTTGGCTACGATGACAACGAGCCCATGCGCTCTCCTGCGGGGCAGGCCATTGCCGGCGCGACCGGCGCGCTGCCCGCCTGGCTGGAGACGGCCGAGGCCATTGTGCTCTCGCGCGGTTATGACTTCTACATCGACCCCTTTGACCTGCGCTACATTCGCACGCACAGGATTGACCGCAAGATCCCCGACGGCGCGCAGGCCGTTGCCGTGGAGGAGCGCTCGGGCCTGCCGAGCATTCCCATCGAGACCGGCGATGTCGATAGCTTCGAAGCCAGCAACCGTCCCTACCTGCTCGCCCCGGGTCGGGCAGGGGATTTGAGCTTCCAGCCCGAGCGAATCGTGCGCCCCTTCGATTTCTCACCCATCGAGGATGCGCAGCGCGCGGGGATGTCCAAGAATTGACTCCCGACAAGCGGGGCTTGTATTGTCGCGACTCCCGAAAAGCAGTTCTTCGGAACGGAGGAAATCAGATGCGAAAGTATTGGAGTTTGGCGCTCGTTGCCGTTCTCGCCCTTTCGGCCTGTGAGGGCCCGCGTGTCGACAAGCTCGAAGAGCGGGTCGCCAGCCTGGAAAACGACGTGACCGAGCTCAAACAGAAGCTCGAACAGCAGCCCGCCGGTACGGCAGGGACTCTCGATCAGGACCAGCGCCTCAAGGCGATGGAGACCCTCAAGGGTCTTGCCGAGAAGATGGAAGAGCAGACCTTCGAGGCGCGCGAGGGGCTCAAGCCCGGAACCGGCTCGGTCGAGGTGCTCGTCGTCCCGCGTGAGGACACCAATGAGTCCCGCCAGAATTTCCTGGTGGCGCTCAAGGATCCGCATGCCGATGGCGTGATGGTGCAGGCGGGCGTGGACGTGATGCTCGGCGACAAGAGCTACGGCAAGACCCCGGCCAAGGGGCCGCTGCTCATTCCCGAGCTTCCCGCCGGAGAGTACGAACTCAAGCTCAGCGCCGAAGGATTCAACGAGCGCGTCTATCCCTTCGAGGTGCGTGAGGGATACGTCAAGAAGATCGTAACCTTCCTGCTTGCACCCGGTGAGCTCCACGAGGCGCGCCAGGGGCTGCAGAACCTGATCAATCAGGTCTCCGGCCAGCAGCAGCAAGAGGGCAGCACAGCCCAGTAGATCTCGCAACGATAACAGTGCAAAAAGGCAGGCCCATAGGGCCTGCCTTTTTCTTTAGAACTGCACCTTCACGCCGTTGGTGAGGGTGTGGTCGATTTTCTTGACGAAGATCGGTGGTTCCGAGTCGAGCTCAAGATTGTAGGCGACGAAGAACTTGAGCCGGTCCTTGATAACAATGAAATCCAGCTCGTTCTGGGAATACAGGTGAAAGTCGTCGATGGGATGGTCGAAACGCGGCTGGTAGTAGGCCACGGCGCCGAAGATGACCACGTCGGTGAACTCGTAGTTGATGGAGAGATAACTCCCCAGGCGGTGGTGGCGGGTGCGCTCGCTGGGCACCGGGGGCCCAAAGGGCGGGCTGTCCTCGGCGGCGACGCGCTCGTATTCAAAGAGATAGCCCGCGCCGAGATACGCAGAGAATCGTTTCTCCTTGCTCTCAAAGAGGCGCGCGCGGAGTCCCGCGCCGCTCAGATAGCGCAAGCTCAGGCGCGCGAATTTGTCGAAGGCCACCTGCTGGAGCAGCTCGCCCCAGAGCCAATCGCGCAGTTCATAGTTGTAGCGAATGTGCCCGAGGGCCTCGGAGGTGACGAGCTTCTTGTTGGCCTTTTCCCAGTCGCCGCCGCCGGAGAGGAAAATGAGGTGCTTGCCGCTGAGATACCCCAGCAGTCCGCCACCGGCGAATTCGAACTTGTCAGTGTTGCCTTCCTTGAGACTGAAAGAGACCTTGGCTTCACCGAAGAAGCCGTCCTTGATCTTGGCGCGCAGCTTTTCGATGTTCGCCACGCGCCCGGCATGGGCGGGAACCGCCGCGAGTGCGAGAAAAAGACAGGTGAAGAGCTGGATGAAAAGGCGGCGCTGCACTGCGGACTCCCGAATTCCCCCGGCGCGCGAGTGTAACATCGCAGGGTCTCATGGCTAGTCCCCGCTCTGGGCAGCCCGCAGCTCTTCGAGAAACACGCGCTCTTCTTCGAGGGCCTCGTCCCCCAGCTCTTCGAGCGCGCCGCGGATGCGCTCGGTGAGCGTGCCCAGCGAGTGCTCTGCGCGTTCCAGGCGCCGCCGATACTGCTCCATGCCACCGCTCAGCACCAGGCGCACGGCCTGCCCGATGCGCGCGCCCCGCCATGGTTCGACGGGGATGCCGCTTTCTTCCTCAAATGTGAGGATCTTTCGCTGCAGCAACTCGGCGCGGCGCTCGGCGAGCCTGGTATCGAGGCTCACGCTGCGTCGCTGCAGCGCCTGTCCCTCTTCAAAGCCGCGGTGAAATTCCTCGCGCAGGCGTTCCTGATGGGGGGACTCTTCGATCGCGCGGCGGAGCAGGGCGGCCAGAAAGGGACGCTCGACGGGTTTGCTCTCAAGCTGGGGTGCCTCGCGCGTGGAAATGAGACGCTCGCCCCTTGGGAGTAACAGCCCCCAGCCCGGCGGCACTTCGCTCTCACGAAGTATCTTTGAAGACGAGGCGACGAGCCACCATCGGTCGCAGTAGTCGGAAAAATCCCGCGACTTCTGGGGCATGCGCACCTCACGCAGCCAGTCGGCGCGGCTGGCCTTGATCTCAAAGCCGTGGATTTCCACGCCCGCGCGCGAATCGGTGCTCACTGCAATGGCGTCGGCCCGGCGGGTTGCAAGCCTTGGATCGTTGCGCACTTCGAAGAGCACGAGCCATTGCGGCGCCGGATAGCGCCTGCGAATGAGCTCCTGCAACGCGCGTGCGTCGATGCGTTTTTCCCCCACGATGAATTCTCCACGCTGACACTCTCACCTGGGAGAGAAGCCTCGCACGGGAGTGTGACAGGGGAGGTCACATGTCGATGAGAATTCCGGGACTGAGTGTGCCCTTGGGGTCGAGCTCACGCTTGGCGCCACGAAGGGCGGCGGCGAAGAGGTCCGGGCGCTGCCGGTCATACCAGGGCCGGTGGTCGCGTCCCACTGCGTGGTGATGGGTAATTGTTCCGCCCAGACGAATGATCGCCTCGGATGCAGCGGCCTTGATCTCGTCCCATTGCTGGAGGCGACCGCTCTCTTTTCCCGCGGCGAGCACGGTGTAATAGGGGGCCACACCGTCAGGATAGACGTGGGTGAAACGGCAGGAGACGATGCCCGCGCCGCTCACCTCATGGATCGCAGAGCGCACTGCGTCCTGCACGCCCTCGTGGAATTCCTCGAAACGATCCCACGTAATCGCGGTCTCGAAGGTCTCGATAATGAGCCCCATGCGCGTGAGCGCGTCGCGCAGATAGGGGCCTTCGAGAAAGGTCCGGCGCCAGGCACCGGCCGCACCGCCGCGCTCTCCGGTTCCCCCTTCGCGCACCTTGTCCGAGCCCTCGGAATATTTGCCGCCGTGGACGGTGCAGATGTCCAGCGCCCTGCGCATGGCCTCGCGCGGGGGATGGTCGGCCGATTCGAAGGCGACCAGCAGCACGCTTTTCTTGTCGAATCCCACGCCGGATACGAGGGCTTCTTCGGGGTTGAGCAAACGGCAGTTGGAGGGATAGAGCCCCGACTGGCCGAGCTCGCGTACGGCATTTGCGGCTTCGTTGAAGTGCTCGAATTTCACCGAGCAGCTTGCCCGGAAGGTGGGCGGGCGCTGCACGCGCATCCAGGCCTCGGTGATGATGCCGAGGGCGCCTTCGCTGCCGGCGAAGAGCCGGTCGGGGCTGGGGCCCGCGCCGGAGCCCGGCAGGCGCCGCGTCTCAAGCGTGCCGCGCGGGGTGACGACGCGCACCGACTCGAGAAAGTCCTCGATGTGGGTCTGGTTGGTGGCAAAGTGGCCACCGGCGCGCGTGGCGATCCAGCCGCCGAGCGTCGAGAATTCAAAGGACTGGGGAAAGTGCCGCAGGGTGAAGTCGTGGGCGGCGAGCTGCTCTTCGAGAGCCGGCCCGTAGGCGCCGGCCTGAATGCGGGCAGCGCGCGAGAGGGGATCGACTTCGAGCAACTGCCCAAGGTTGCGCAGGTCGATGGTGACCACGGCGCGCTCGCCTCGCGGCGGGGGCTCGACGCCGCCCGTTACAGAGGACCCGCCCCCAAAGGGAATGGCGGCGTGACCGGCAGAATCGCACCAGTCGAGCACCGCGACGAGTTCTTCCTCGCTTCGGGGCAGGGCAACGGCGTCGGGGGGATTCGGGTATTGGCGTGAGAGCGCCCGCACGACGTCCCGAAAGGACTTGCCGTAGCTGTGAGCCGCGCGCTCGCGCGTGTCGGTGCTGACGATATCGGCAAGTTTGCCGGGGATCTGCGTGCGCGAGGCGGGCAGCTCGATCTCGGCAAGGCTTGGCGGCGCCGATTCGTGCAGCTCGACCTTGCCGAGCTGCATCTGGATCATCGCGCGCAGGTTCTTGCGGCGTGTTTCATCGATGGCATCTTCTTCGTAGCCCCATCCCCAGAAGCTGCGCTGTTTTGCGCTCATGGCCGGTCCTCCCGAATATCAGTGCAGGCGCGCACAAGGATACGCGGCCTGCCAGTGCGGGCGCAATCGGGAGGGCTCAGGCGGCCTGGGCGGCTTTGGCTTTTTGCTGAAGTGCGGCCTTGATGAACTCGCGGAAGAGCGGGTGCGGGGCCGTGGGTTTGCTCTTGAACTCGGGGTGGAA
>JAGRBM010000035.1 GCA_020434085.1 Chrysiogenia bacterium
AGCACTGGATGCGCCGCATGGTGTGGCTGGCCCACCCCGAGGGGGTCCGCCTTCCCGCTTATGAATCGGTCATCAAGCTGACCATCAAGATCCTGCTGGTGGTCAGTGCATTCTCGCTCCCGCTCTTTGTGGCGACCCTCTACACCTTCAACGTGACGACCGGCGACCTGATGCGCGCCGGGCTGGAGGGGATGCCCGACTTCATCCTGGGCTACGTCATTGCCTTCTTCATCCTGGGGGTGGGTTACTTCGTCTACGAGCGCTTCTTCCGAAAGCGCGGCGAGGTGGTGCCCGCGCCCGATGACGTCGCACATCTGCATGAACTCTCCGATCTGGTCAACACGATGCCGCTTCGCAGCGCGATCACCTCCATGGTGCTCTGGGGCGGCGCGGGAATGCTGACGGGCTGGGGCGTGGGCTTCCTGCTGGACTTCAGCGCCACGTTTGCGATCTGGACCGTGATGGCGTTGAGCGTGATCGGGGTGGTGTCCTTTCCCTTCCAGTATTTCCTCTTCCAGCGGATCTTCGAGCCGCTGGGCAACAAGCTCAAGGACGCCGCCGGCGAGGGCTATCGCGTGGAAAATGCGGGAATCGCGGCGCTCTCCATCGAAGACGAGCAGGCCGTGCGCGACCGTCTCATCACCGGCGTGCGCGTGGCATTGGCCGCGCCTGTCTGGGGCGCCTTCGCGCTGGTGCACGACAAGGTAGAGTTCTTCTACGTGGGAATCCTGATCGCCTACACGGTGATTTCGATCAGCGGTTACATCGCGACTTATGGCAGCAACATTCGCCGGGCGGCGGAATACCTGCGCTGGGCGGCCGACGGGGTGGGGCTGGTGCTGTTCGTGCAATACTCGGGTTCGATGACGACCATCGCCGTCGGGCTCTACTGGGTGATCATCTACACGATCACCCTGCAGCGGGGCTTCGATACGGGGCTGGTGTTCACCACCTTCTATTCGGCGCTCTATGGTTCGGTGCTTTTCTCGGAATACGTGGGCTGGCTCCCGCATGCGCCGGCCACCTCGGTGGAGGGTGAACTGCTCGATGTCATTCTCTACCGCTCGCCCTGGAACAACTTCCACCCTTCGGTGGCCTTCCTCGCTTCATTCATCTTCATTGCGGGCGGGATGGTGGCCTGCGTGTTCATGGCCCACGTCTATCGCCGGCGAAACGACTCGGGAATCCGGGGCCTGCTCGATCTGGACTGATTTGGCCGCAAAACGGGCCCCTCAATTGTGCCGGCCCTCCCGGTTCTGTTACACTTCGGATCTTCGTGGTGAAAGCGAGTATGCAGGGACGTCGCTGCTCATTTGAGAGAGGACTGACCCCCCATGGCGGGACTCAAAAAGCGACTGGGTGAGATTCTGCTGGAGATGCGTGTCGTCACTCCGGCGGACGTGCAGGCCGGGCTAGAGGAACAGAAAGTCTCCGGGGAGAAAATCGGCAGCGTGCTGGTGCGCCGCGGCGTGTGCCGCGCCGCCGATGTGCTCGCCGCGCTGAGCTCCCAGATGGGGCATCCCTCCATCGACCTGACCGGGGTAAGCCCGCCCCACGCGCTGCAGACCCTGCTCGAATCAACCTA
This sequence comes from Chrysiogenia bacterium, assembly GCA_020434085.1. NCBI lineage: Bacteria > Pseudomonadati > Chrysiogenota > Chrysiogenia > Chrysiogenia bacterium. Next base: position 1,586 of record JAGRBM010000035.1, read on the forward strand.
TGCCGAAGCCAAGCACGTACTTCCCATCGGGGAAGAAGCCGCGCTCGGTCGGCAGAAGGTTTACCAGATCGCCATGTCGAACCCGCTCGATGCGGAAACGATCTCTGAAATCGAGTTCAAGCTCCAGTGCAAGGTCAAAGGGATGGTGGCCCTTGAGGGACAGCTCAAGGACGCCATTCGCAGCTACTACTACGCGCAGGACTACGGCTACGACATGAGCTTCCAGGAAGATGGCTCGGTGCGTTTTGCCGGTGGCGCCCCTGCCGAGCAGCCCGAGACCGTGCTGGGCCAGCAGGCGCCGCAACCGGCTGTCGCGCCAAGGCCAGCCGCGCCGCCGCCACCTCCCCCGCAGACGGCCACGCGCAAGCCGCATCCGGCGGCGACGTCACTCTCGGGAATCACCGCGCCGCCGGCGGCTTCATCGGCTGCCGATGCGGCCAGGATCGCCCAGCTCGAAGCTGACGTGGCCCGCCTGAAGAGCACGCTCTCGGCGCTGCTGCGGGTGCTGGCCGAGCGCGGGGTCATTACCCGTGAAGACATTCAGACCCACATGCAGCGCTCCTGAGTCCGTATGCCTCAGAAGCCCTGATTCGGGCCTGAAACATCATTAAAATCCATTAAAGAAGTTTCGCCCATATTTCCGATGTGGTAACGGAAACCCTGTCTTTATCATCCGGCGAGTTCCCGGAACCATCGCATCCGGACAGAACTTGCCCTGAAACCAAACCGGTTCTTTTGCTGGAGGTACGGTCTCGCATGATTGAGGTCGAAAACCTGTCCAAGAGTTATGGCCCCACGCTGGCCGTCGACTCGGTCAGCTTCAAGGTCGAACCGCGGGAGGTCCTCGGATTTCTCGGCCCCAACGGCGCCGGGAAGACCACCACCATGAAGATCCTCACCGGCTATCTCACGCCCGATTCGGGACGCGCGATGGTGGGCGGGATCGACGTGATGGAGAACTCCCTCGAAGTGCGACGCAAGATCGGGTACCTGCCCGAAAACGCGCCCCTGTATTCGGAGATGAACGTCCTCGAATACCTGAACTTCGTTTGTGAGGTTCGGCGAATTCCCAAGAACGAGCGTCGGTTGCGCCAGGAAGAAATGATCGCTTCCTGCGGGCTCGAACCGGTGCTCAAAAAAGACATCGGCGCGCTCTCGAAGGGCTACCGCCAGCGCGTGGGCCTGGCCCAGGCCATGATTCACGGGCCCGAGGTGCTGATCCTCGATGAGCCGACCACGGGCCTCGATCCCAACCAGATCATCGAGATCCGCAACCTCATCCGCGCCATCGGCAAGGAGAAGACGGTCATCCTCTCGACCCACATCCTGCCGGAGGTGACGGCCACGTGTTCGCGCGTGGTCATTATCTCGGGCGGCAAGATCGCGGGCGAAGGCACGACCGAAGATCTCTCCAAGCAGGCCTCTGCCGAAGAACAGATCGTCGTTGCGATCAAGGGCCCGGCCGCCGAAGTGGCCGACAAGCTGCGCGCGGCCTCGGGGATGCTCAATGTTCAGCGCGGCGACGACGCAGTGGACGGGGCGCACCGCTTCACGCTGGCGATGAAGCGCGACGCCGCCAATGGTGAGCGCCTGTTCAAGGTCGTTGTCGACAACAACTGGGTACTTACTGAAATGAGCCGCAGCCAGGCCTCGCTCGAAGACATCTTCAAGCGCCTGACCACCAGCGGAGGTGCCGCATGAGTGTCGCCAACGTCTGGACCGTCTTCAAAAAAGAATTCCGGGTCTACTTCAACTCTCCGATCGCCTACATCCTGCTGACCGTGTTTCTGGTCTTTTGCGGGTGGTGGTTCTTCTTCTTCACGCCGTTCTTCGTGATCGGGCAGGCGGAGATGCGCAACCTCTTCGGGGTGCTGCCCTTCGTGTTCCTCTTTCTGGTGCCGGCCGTGTCCATGCGGCTGTGGGCCGAAGAGCGAAAGCTCGGCACGGTGGAGCTCCTGCTGAGCTATCCGCTGCGCGACGCCGAAGTGGTGATCGGCAAGTATCTGGCCGCACTGGCCTTCCTGATCCTGGCGATCGGGCTCACCTTCCCGATCCCCGCGAGCGTCGGTTTCCTGGGCGATCCCGATACCGGGCCCATCTGGGGTTCCTACATCGGCAGCGTACTGCTGGCGGCGGCCTATCTCTCGATCGGCTGCTTCGCCTCGGCCATCACGCGCGACCAGATCGTCGCCTTCGTGGTGGGGCTCACCTTCTGCGCCGCCTTCTACCTGGTGGGCATCGCCGCGCAGTATGGCGGCCTTCCGCCGCTGCTGGGCAGCATCCTGTCCTACCTGGGCCTGTCCACGCACTTTGAATCGGTCGCCCGCGGCGTCATCGACTCGCGCGACGTTGTCTATTACCTCGCCCTCATCGGGCTCTTCCTGTCCGCGACGATCTACACCCTTCGCGGCTACCGGCAGGGTTAAGGAGGCCAGCGATGAAAAGCGCACAGCGACTCACCGAATTCCTGCTCATCGCCGCCATCGTGGTCCTGGTCAACGTGGCCGCCCAGCGCGTGTTCTACCGCTGCGACCTGACCGATGATCAGCGCTACACCCTCTCGGACGCAACGGCCAACGCGCTCGCCGGCCTGGACGATACGCTGACCATCAAGGCCTTCTTCTCCGAGAACATCCCGCCCTCGCAGAGCGCGCTGATCAACGGCGTCAAGGACACGCTCTCGGAATACAAGGCGCTCGGCGGTGCCGGCGTGCAGATCGAGTTCATCGATCCGACCAGCGATCCCGAGATCGAGCAGGAAATGCGGATGCTCGGCATTCCCGAGCTCCAGATGACCGTCGTGGGGCGCGGCGAGCTCGAACAGCGCAAGGTCTACATGGGCGTGGGCCTGTTCTACCAGGACAAGAAGGAAGTCATTCAGGCGGTACAGTCGCTCGATGACTTCGAATACAACCTGACCAGTGCCGTTCTCAAGCTCGCTTCCGAGCCCCGGAAAGTCGGCGTCTGGCTGGGCAATCCGCTTCCGGCCTCCCAGCCGTTTTGGGAGGACTACCAGCGCTACAAACTCAGCGAGGATCTCGAAACGCTCTACCAGAGCCTGCGTCGCCAGTACGACGTCACCGAGGTGAACTTCGCCGGTGGCAAGGCCGTGCCGAGCGACGTGAACACCCTGCTGGTGATCGGTCCGAAGAAAGCGACCGACCGCGACCTCTACGAAATCGATCAGTTCATCATGCGCGGCGGGCGGGCCATCTTCCTGCTCGATGAGAGCGAGCGCGACGACCAGATGCGCGCCAGCCCGACCCCCTCAGGACTCGAACCCCTGCTCGAGAGCTACGGCGTGCGCGTGGGCCCCTCGCTGGTGGCCGATCGCCGCTGCGCCCGCGCGCGCTTTACCACGCGCTTCATGCAGTCGATTGCGCCCTATCCGTTCTGGCCGAAGATCACCGAAGAGGGCATCGAAAAAGAGAACCCCGCACTCTCCAGCCTGCGCGGCGTGGCGCTGATGTGGACCGCGCCCATCGAGGTGCTTCCCTCCGCCCTGGGTGAGCGCAAGTTCACCACACTGCTCAAGACCTCTCCCTACGCGAAGGCCCACCAGCTTCCCGCGCAGGTCTTCGGCGAGCAGGAGGGCCTGCTGCCCGGCACGACCCAGACCGAGCTGACGCTGGCCGGCCTGATTGAGGGGCCGTTCCAGAGCTACTACGCCGGCCGCGGCGCGCCCGTGCCGACCATGCCCGAGGGGTATGAATCGACGCCGATGCCGCCGGTGGGCGAGGCGCCCGACTTCATCGATAGTACCGAGAACGGCCGCATCATCGTGGTGGGCAGCAGCAACTTCATCACCGAAGGGCCGCTGGGCTACTTCCAGCAGATGCGCAGCGGCACCCAGAACCTGGTGTTCGTCCAGAACCTGGTGGACTGGCTGACGCTCGGCGACGGGCTGATTGGCATTCGCAGCCGCGTGGCGCCGACCTACCCGCTCGATGAGTCCACCGAGTCGCAGCAGCAGTTCATCCAGCTCGTAAACATCGCGGCGATGCCGCTGCTGGTGATTCTCTTCGGTGTGGCGCGCTTCCTGCTCCGCCGGCGCGACCGGCGGCTCTATGAAGAGCACTACCAGATGAGCCACGGCTCGAAATCGCGCAGCTAGAAGCGTAGGAGACCAGAACCATGAAACGGATTGGAATTCTGCTCGGCATTCTGGCTGGACTGGCGCTGATCGTGATGCTGGTCCCCAAGCAGACCGAAAAAATCTCGGGACAGAGCGAGAAGATGCTCGAGAGCGTCTTCCCCAGCATCGTCAAGGATGAGCTCAGCAAGGTGGAGATCGTGCAACCCAAGGGCAATGTCACGCTCACCAACACCGAGGGCGTGTGGGAAGTGACCCTGGATGGCAACGTCTACGGCGCCGATGAGCGCAATCTCGACCGCTTGCTCGAATCCATGGGGCAGATCCGCGTGGACCGCCTCGTCTCTCACACAGCCGAGAAACACGATATCTACGAGGTGACCAACACCAAGGGTGCGACCGTTACCTTTTACGGCAAGGACGGGGGCAAGCTCATGTCCATCGTCGTCGGCAAGCTCGGCCCGGACCTCAACACCAGCTACGTGCGCCATGCCGGTGAGTCGGAAGTCTATGTGATCGACGGCGCGCTCCGCCCGATCCTGGAGCGCGAGCCCAAGCTCTGGCGCGACCGCACCTTCGCGCGCATCAACCCCGACGACGTCCACGAGATTCGCGTGGAGAAGAAGGGCAACGATCCCCTGGTTATCAGCCGCGACACGCCCGAGACCGGCGCGTGGCGGATCAAGGAGCCCGACGGCTACAACCCCAGCCCGACCACCGGCCAGCTCTGCGACAACGTGGCGCGCCAGCTCGCCAGCATGGTGGCCAGCGACCTGCCGCCGCGCAGCAGCGAGGAAACCATGGGCTTCGACAAGCCCGCGGGCATTGTCATCGTGACCGAGTTCAACGGGAAGCAGACGAGGCTGACCTTCGGCAAGAACAACGACAAGTCCCAGACCTATGCCCGGCGCAGCGACAACGACACCGTGTACCTGATCCAGTCCTGGATGGCCGAGCGCCTGCTGCCCGATGTGGACACCCTCAAGCCCCAGAAGGTGGAGTAGGGCTCCATTGAGCCGAGCAACAA
>JAGRBM010000036.1 GCA_020434085.1 Chrysiogenia bacterium
ATGCCGATGGCCCAGAAGAACGAGAGCCGCGGCGCAAACGCGTCCACGTCGAGCCCTGCCTCGATGCCGGCGCGCACATATTCCACGCCGTCGGCCAGCGTGTAGGCCAGCTCGAGGTCCGCTGTCGCACCGGCTTCCTGCATGTGGTAGCCCGAGATCGAGATCGAGTTGAACTTGGGCATGTTGCGCGAGGTGTAGCCGAAGATGTCGGAGATGATCCGCATCGAGGGCGTGGGCGGATAGATGTAGGTGTTGCGGACCATGAACTCCTTGAGGATGTCGTTCTGGATCGTGCCCGAGAGCTTGTCGGGCGAGACGCCCTGCTCTTCAGCCGCAACGATATAGAGCGCCAGCACGGGAAGCACCGCGCCGTTCATGGTCATGGACACGCTCATCTTGTCGAGGGGAATGCCGTCGAAGAGCGTGCGCATGTCGAAGATCGAATCGATGGCCACGCCCGCCATGCCCACGTCGCCGTGGACGCGCGGGTGGTCGGAGTCGTAGCCGCGGTGGGTCGCCAGGTCGAAGGCCACCGAGAGCCCCTTCTGCCCGGCCGCCAGGTTGCGGCGGTAGAAGGCGTTGGAGTCCTCGGCCGTCGAGAAACCGGCGTACTGGCGCACGGTCCACGGGCGCTGCACATACATGGTGGGATACGGCCCGCGCAGAAACGGCGGCAGGCCCGGCAGGGTGTCGAGATGGTCGAGCCCCTTGTAGTCGGCCGCACTGTAGAGCGGGCGGACCTTCACACTCTCGGGCGTCTCCCAGGTCATCTCTTCGGGACTCGAATGGGTCTCGGCCTTGAAGCTTTTGGCCCACTCGCCGAGGTCTGCCAAGCCGGCGCCGGGCTTGTCGCTCTCAAATGCGATCTTCGTAAAGTCGGGGATCTTGCTCATGCCGCACCTCCCTGGACGCCCAGATGCGCCAGTGCTCCGCCCACCGAGTCGAGCACGTTGCAGCCGACGAAGACGAATTCCTCGACGCCGGCCTTGCGATAGGTTTCTTCGTTCTCACCGGGGTTGCCGGCCAGATAGATGCGGCTGGCGCCGGCATCCCTGAGCGCCGGGGCGAAGCTCGCCACCAGCTCCGCGTACTGGTCGTCGCTGCCGCAGAGCACGGCGATCTTCGCGCCGCTCTCCTTGAAGGCAGCGGCCATGGCCGCCGGGTCGGAGAATCCGTCATTGCCCAGCGCCAGGATGCCGCCGGCCTCGAAGAAGTTCTTGGCGTAGCTCGCGCGCGCGGTGTGCTGGGCCACGCGTCCCAGGTTCGCAAGGAAAACGCTGGGGCGGCTGCCCTTTCCCGCGAGCGCGGCATCGCTGGCATCGCGCATCGCCTCGAAGGGCTCGGAGAGCCGGCGAAGCGGAAGCGCCTGCATGCGCGCGCCGCCATCGGCAATCCCCGTGGCAATCGCCGAGAGGCTAGCGCCCTTGCCGGCGGCTTCGACGAGCGCCTCGAAGAGCGCGCCGCCACCGGCAGCGGGGAGGCCCTGCAACGCCGGGTCGTTCGCGCGCTTGCGCGGCGCGGGCACCTCGCGCGCGGGCAGCTCTTCATGGATGTTCGGGAACTCGCTCACGCCGGTGATCGGATCCTTGCGGCGGGCGATGTTCTTTGCGCGGCTCTCGTGCACGGCATTGATCTGCTCGGCAATGAAGCCGCTCCCAAGCGCTTCGAGCATGCCGCCCTTCTCCTCGATCTGCTGGAAGAAAATCCAGGCCGCCTCGGCGAGCTGCTCGGTGCGGCGCTCGACGTACCAGCTCCCGCCGGCGGGATCGACCACGCGAAAGAGATTCGATTCCTCGCCGAGGATGAGCTGGGTGTTGCGCGCCACGCGGCGGGCCAGGTCATTGGGAAGCCCGATGGCCGCATCGAAGGGCGCAACGGTTACCGCGTCGGCGCCGCCCACGGCGCCCGCGAAGGTGACCACTGTCGTGCGGAGCATGTTCACCCACGGATCATTCTTTGTGAGAATCCGGCGGCCGGTGGTCGCGTGCAGGTGCGCCATGGCGCGGGCATTCTCGCTCGCGCCGCAGGCCCCGGCAACGCGCGCCCACAGGGCGCGCGCGGCGCGCAGCTTCGCAACGCCGAGGAACTGGTCGGCGCTGAGCGAATAGGTGAATGCGATCTGAGCGCAGGCGGCGTCCATGTCCATGCCTGCGGCTTCAAGCGCGCGCAGGTAAGCGAGCGCCGTGCTCATCGAGATTGCGAGGTCCTGCGCCTCGCTGGCACCGGCGCCATGGTAGGCGCTGGTGTCCACGCAAAGGGCGGTGGCTTTGGGAAGGTTCTTGCCGGTCCACTGCGCCAGGTCGGCGGCCTGGGCGAGCGCGTCGGCGACGGAGCTCGAAAGACCGCCGGTTCCGGCGAGTGTGCCCAGCGGATCGACGCCGAAGTGCACGCGCGCGTCACCGGGCTTGATGTTCTTCTCTTTCAAAAGTGCGGCGAGCAGCGCGGCGGCCGCAACGGCGTTGGCACCCGCGCCCAGCGCAAGCGGCGCGACGTCAAGATAAACGCCCTCGAGCGCCGCCTTCAGCTCTGCGAGGGACTCGATTCCCACGCCGCCGGTGTGGCCGTCATCGATGCGCAGCAGGATGGAGTTCACGCCGCGCTCGAGATCCTTGAGGATCGCCTCGCTGGTCGTCTTCACGTCCGGGTGGGCGTGTTCCTGGCAGATGTCCCAGCCCTCTGCGGCGGCGCCCGAAGCATGGGCGCCGCGGGTGAAGGGATCGGCGCCGGGCAGCCCGGCCGGGTCGCCCCCTGCTTCCCAGTCCTCGCGGGTGTAGAGGGGTTTTAAGTCAAAGCCTTCGTAGGTGCGGGTGACCATCTTCTTCTCGAAGGGGGCGCCGCCAAGGGCCTTGTCCACGACCTTGAGCCACTGCTCGTAGGTGGGCTTCTCGAAGTCCCCGGCAAGCGAGAGGTCCGCGTAGTTCTTCTGGTCCGACATGGATTCTCCTGTCCGGGCGGGTGCTGAACGGGGCTCAAAAAGTGCCCCGCATCGACCCAGGAGGAAGCCCGGAAATTTCGTGTTGCGCGTCAACGCTGGCGGGGGCGGGAAAGGGCCGGTCCGGCCGCTGCGGGGCCCTGACAGCCCTCGCACCCCCAAGCGGGGCGCTACCTTAGTCCGGGCCGGGCGCTCTGCAAAGCCCCTGACTAGCCAGTCAGCGGCCCGCCTTCGCGGGAGTTCTAGGGAGCCGGGGCGCTCTGGGGCTCGGCGGGCGGAGCCGCTTCGGGCGCGGCGTCCTCGGCCGCCGGGGCGGCGGGTTCTCCAGCGGATTCCGGAGCGGATGCTGGAGCCGCCTCGCTCACGGTCCCGGGAGCGGAGGGCGCTGGTGTAGTCGCGCCCTCGGCAGGCGCTTCGGGCTGAGTGTCCACAGGCGGAGTCGGCGCTTCCGCAGCCGGAGCGGGCATCGCCGCCTGCTCTTCTATTACCGGCGCTGCAGGCTCGGTTGCGGGTTCAGTCACCGGGGCGTTCTGCGAAGCAGTGACGGGCGCAGGCTCCGCCGGTGCCGCCGGTGCTGGAGCAGCCGCAGCGGGCGCTGCAGGTGCCGGAGCTTCCATTGCCGTTTCGGGCTCTGGAGCCGGCGCAGCAGTTGCGGGTTCGGCAACCGCCGCGGGCTCCGTGGTCGCAGCCTGCACGGGCTCGCTCGGCTCGGTCGGAGTCGGCGCTGCCTGCTCAAACTGCGCGGGGTCGGGCTTGCGGGCCGGCATCTTCACCGGCGTGGAAGCCGCGGGCTGCTTGGGAGCCGGTGGCGGCGGCGCGGGAGTAGCAGGCTTGGCCGCCGCCTCCTGAACCGGCGCCGGGGCCTCGGGCTCTACGGGCTCAGGCGTTTTTGTCGGCGCGGGCGTCGGTGCCGGTGCCGGTGCCGGTGCAGCCGCACTCTGCTTCACCGGGGCAGGTGCAACCGGTTTCTGCGTCGCAGCCGGAGTCACCGGCGCGGCAGGCTTCGCAGGCGGCGGTGTAACGGCGGCCTCCACCGGCACTTCCTCGGAAGCGGGTTCGGGCTGCGCTGGAGAAGCCGCAGGCTCGGGCGCCGCGGGCGTTGTCTCGGCAAGCGGCTCAGCGGCGGGCTCGATCTCGGGCTCAACCGCGGGCGCTTCGGGGGCCGGCATGGCGGTCGGGGCCGGCGCCTCCGCCGGCGTCACGACCGGCGCCGCTGCGGGCTCACCCGTTTCGGACTGTTTCTCTTCGCCGAAGAGCTCCCAGACGGGCTTGCTCTGCGGCGCGACGGGTTCTTCGGGCGTGCCGGTGAGCGCCTCGGCCGGAGCCTCGGCCGGCGGGTTCTCGCTGGGCTGCAGGGTGAAGTCGGACGGCGCGTCTTCCACCTCTTCAGGCACGGGCTCGGGCTCGGCGGGCTTTTCGGGAACGACCTCAAAGGTGAGCGAGGCGAGCTGGCGGTTGTTTCCCTGTACGCGGATCTCGTAGGTGCCCAGGTCGCCCGCGCCCAGTGCGGCGGGCGTGATGTGCTCGCCCATCACGCACAGCGAGCGGTGCGTGACGTTCACAAAGAATTCCTTGAAGTTGAGAATCTTCGTGCGACCCTGGCGCCCGGCGGGGCGAATCACCTGCACCGCGAGGCTGCGCATCCCGAAGGGGCCGCCGTTGTCGTAGAGGATGCCGATGGGCTCGCCTGCGGCGAACTGATTCTTGTGCTTGCCCAGCTCGCAGGTGCCGGGTTCGGCCACTTCGCCGAGGGTGAGCGTGGGGGTGCTCGGCCGGGTCGGGGCCGTCTTTTCGGGCTTCGTATCGCATCCGCCGCCGAGGACAGTGATCGACAGGCAGATGGCCAGCGCGCAGCCGGCGGCAAGCCGCATTCCCCACTTCATTTGCACGTCCCCTGCTTATCCCGCTTTTTTGCGCGCCTGCGGATCGCCGCGCCGCTGCAGCATACCGCATGCGGCGTCGATGTCATTGCCGCGGGTCTTGCGCACCATCGCATTGTAGCCGGAATTGATGAGGATGTTCTGGAATCGCACCACGGTCGCATCGTCGGGGCGTTTCCAGTCGACTTCGTCGAATTCGTTGAAGGGAATGAGGTTCACCTTCACTTCGAGCCCGCGCAGGTAGGAAGCCAGGCGCTTGGCGTCGGCCACCTGGTCATTGAAGCCGGCAAGCATGACGTACTCAATGGTGATCTTGCGCCGGTTGGGCAGCGGGAACTCTTCAAGGGCCTTGCGCAGCTCGGCCATGTTCCACTTGCGGTTGGGCGGCATGATCTGCGAGCGCTGCTCGTCGGTGCTGGCGTTCAAAGACAGCGCGAGGTTCACGTCGCTCTCGGCGCCCAGCTTCTTGAGCCCCGGTATGAGGCCCGAACTGGAGACCGTGATCTTGCGGCTCGAGAGCTTGAAGGCGAAGTCCGACTGCAGGAGCGAGATGACGCTCTTGAGATTCTCCCAGTTCTGCAGGGGCTCGACCATGCCCATGAACACGATGTTCGAGAGACGACGGTCCTCACCGTAGAGCTCGGTGACCATGCGCTTTGCATGAAGGATCTGCCCGACGATCTCCCAGGTTTCGAGGTTGCGCTTGAGGCCCAGTAGCGCCGTCGCGCAGAACTTGCAGCCGATGGCGCAGCCCACCTGGGAAGAAACGCACAGCGTGATGCGGTCGTCCTCGGGAATGAGCACGCTCTCGATGCGGTCGCCCCCCGCGACTTCGAAGAGCCACTTGACCGTGCCGTCCTTCGAGCGCTGCTCGCGCGCGACCCTGGGCAGCTCGATCTTGAAGCGCTCGGCCAGACCGCGGCGGAAGTCCTTGGAGACGTTGCTCATCTCCATGAAGTCGTCGACGCCCTTGTCGTAGACCCAGAGCAGAAGCTGCTGGGCGCGAAAGCGCTCCTTGCCCAGGTCGGCAATGGCCGCTTCGAGCTCCTTCGTGCCCAGATCCAGCAGGTTCCGGCGCGTGTCGGCCTCGGGGGCAATCTGTTGTGCAGTCTCGGTCATTCCCGTTCGCTTCTCTTCGGGCCGGCTTCCGGCCCGGAAGGCCCTGATTGTGGGCATTTGGGGCCAAAAATCAATGGGAGAAGGTTACCGGGACCGCCAGAAGGGTTCAAACGGGGGGTTGAAGGCCCGCGCAGGGGCAGCCGGGCGACCGGAATGACGGACTATGAACCGCCAAGGCGCCAAGTGCGCCTAAGGATTCCGCAGTGATCCCTTCCGCCTTGGCGTCCTTGGCGCCTTGGCGGTTTTCCGATCTTCATTTCTGATTTTTTGTTCGAAATCTCTCTCCTTCCTCGCGATCTCATTTCCGTGTTTTTTTTTTGCTGAAGGCTGCGGGCGGTTACGGCGGGCCGCGTCCGGGGGAGTCGGCGCGGCATTCGTAGGCGGGCTGTGGATTCGAGGCGGGGGAATCGTGCATGTGCACGTGCTCGTGCACGACTTCTTCGGCGGGTGGCGCGTTGGGGCTGTCGTCGGTTG
>JAGRBM010000037.1 GCA_020434085.1 Chrysiogenia bacterium
AACCATGAGCCGAAAAATTCCCAGACTGGGCGCCGATGAAATGCCCACGGAGCTGGCGGACCAGCTCGCGCCGCGTATCCAGCGACTTGGATACCTGGGCGAGTTTTTCCAGGTAATGGCGCATCAGCCGCAGGTGCTCAGCACCTTCATTACGCTGACCGAAGAGCTCAAGGACGCCGTTCCGCAAAAACTCACCGAGGTTGTCTCCCTCACCATCGCGGCAAAAACCGGCAACGCCTACGAGCGAAACCAGCACGAGCGCCTTTGCGAAAAACTCGGCTACGAGCGCGCGTGGATCAAGGCGGTGCTGGCGCTCGATCCGGCCAGCGACGCGCTCGCGCCCGAAGAGGTCGCCACCCAGGAGCTCGCGCTCGCGGCGATGGCGGGCTTTGGCAAGAACTGTGCGGCGCCGTTTGAAAAGCTGCTCGACTTGGTCGGTCAGCACCACGCCCTGGGCGTGCTCATGCTCATTGGCCGCTACCTCACCCACGCCATCATCGTGAACACGCTGGAGCTGGAGCCCCCGGTTCGCTCCATCTTTGAAGAAGGGGACGCCGAATGATCGCGCCCGATTCACCGCGCTGGATCAGCGAGGCCGAGGTCGTCGAGATGCTCAGCCTGCGCGAGGCCATCGACGCGCTGGCCGAGGGGCTAAAGCGCGAGGCAAGCGGCAGCGCGCAAAACATGGTGAAGACACACGCGGCCTGGCCGGTGGAAGACAAGGAAGCCACGCTTCACGCCATCGGCGCGGTGTTTACCCCAAAGGGTTACGAACACGGCTTTGTCGGCACCAAGACCTGGGCCCACACGCCCGGCGGGGCGACGCCGCTCTTTGCGCTCTTCGATGCAAGCACGGGAAAATTGCTCGCCATGATCGAGGCCTTTGCCTTCGGCCAGATGCGCACGGCAGGGATTTCTGGTCTGGCGACGCGTTACATGGCGAGTGAGGATGCGAACGAACTGGCGATTATCGGCACGGGAAAACAGGCCCTGCCGCAGGTGGCGGCCGTGCACTGCGTTCGGCCCCTGAAGCGCGTGCGCGTTTTTAGCCGCACGCCTGAAAAACGCGAGGCCTTCGCCGCGAAGCTGCGTGAGAACTTCGATTTTGAAGTGGTCGTTGCAGAATCAGTGGCAGAGGCCGCCAAGAACGCGCCGATTGTTACGCTGGTTACCCGCGCGACAAGCGCGTTCATCGGCAGCGCGGAAGTCGCCAAAGGCGCGCACATCAACGCCGTGGGCGCCATCACCCCCGAGCGCGAGGAGTTTCACCAGGACATATTCCCCCGCGCTGCACGCATGGCCGCCGACAGCGTCGACAGCGTGCGCCGTCTCTCAGCAGAATTCCGCACCCGCATGGGAGAAGACGATGCCCACTGGGCGATGGTCGAGCCGCTCTCGAAGCTCGTCGCCGAAGACGCGCGCCGCCCGGGCGAAGCCGATCTCACCCTGTTCAAGGCCATGGGCATGGGGATCTCCGATCTCTCGCTGGCCTCGGAGATCTACGCCCGCGCACTGGGAAAAAATCTGGGACACAAGTTCCCCCATCCCGAGAAAGTTCCGATCCGTTTTTCCTGAGACGGATTTTGCACGCGAGGTAAGAACATGAGCGATGAACTCAAAGCCAAGATGATCGATGAGACCGGAAAGAGCGCCCCCGAGTGGAAGGCGATGCCGCCGGTGCTCATTCGCAAGGCCGAAATAGATGCCGAAATCGAGCGGCTCTCGAAGCTGCCCACCCCGGAGAACGGCCGCCGCCAGACGAGCATCGTTCACCCCTACCACGGGCTGAGCGGCCTGGCCCCGGGCATCAAGGTGAAGATCTGCGTTTTGAATCCCGGCGAACGCACCGCGCCCGTGCGCGAGAACGCCACGCAGGTGAATTTCTGCATCCAGGGCGGCGGCAGCATTGTCATCAACGGCAAGCCGCGCGCTTACGCCAAGTACGACACTTTCAACATTCCCTCGTGGCATGTCTACGAGCATGTCAACGATACCGACGAGGTGCAGGTGCGGCTTTGTTACTCCAACGCCGCGCTGCTCGAGAAGATGCGCGTGCACATTGTCGACGAAAACCCGCCCGCACCGGGCGAGGAAGCGGCCGCCGCGGCAAAGGCCGAGTCGGGCGAAAAGCACGAGGCGCAGAAGCATCCCTTCGGCACCTTCCAGATCACCGACGAGGGCGCCTACCTCATGCCCTACGAGACACTGGTCAATCCCGACGTCGTGGAGAGCAAGGCCCTGCACTGGCCGTGGAAGCTGGTGAAGGAAAACCTGGACAAGCTCGCAAATCTGGGTCAGGAATACCGCGGCCGACGTCTGTATCTGATGTACAACCCCTCCACAGGTCGCACGAACGGCATCACCAACAACTTCTTCGCGACCATCACGATCCGTCCGCCCAAAATTTCCGACCGCCCGCACCGCCATGTTTCGGCGGCAATCAACTACTTCTTCTCGGGAAGCGGTCATTCCATCGTGGAGAACAAGCGCTACGAGTGGAGCGCCGGCGACCTCATGCTCACCGCGCCCGGCTGGGCGCGACACTGCCACAACTCCCACGACGAAGCGGTCTACGAGCTGACCATCCAGGACAGCCCCCTCAACATCGCGATGGAGTCCCTGCTCTGGCAGGAAGACCTGGGCAAGCCCGCCTCCGTGCTGGGCGCCATGCACGGCTTTGACACAAACCGGGAGGCGCTGGCCAAATGATGAAACTCGACGAGAAGTTCCTGCGCGGCTCGTATCCGCCGCTCGTAACCCCGTTCAAGGACGGCGAGGTCGACTACAACTGCTACGCCAGGCTGGTGGAGCACCAGATCGAGAACGGAACCCATGGAATTCTGGTCACCGGCACGACGGGCGAGCCCAGCACGCTCACCATCGATGAGCGCGCCAAGCTCGTCGAGGTGGCCGTGCAGACTTCCAATGGCCGCGTGCCGGTCGTCGCCGCCACGGGCACCGAGTCCTACGTGGGCACGGCCGAACTCACGAACAAGGCCGAGAAGGCCGGCGCCGATGCGCTCCTTATCGTGACGCCCTACTACATCAAGCCGCCCCAACGCGGCCTGGTCGAGTATTACGCGGCGCTCGGCAAGGAATCGAAGCTGCCGATGATGATCTACCACATCCCCGGTCGCACCGCGGTTTCGGTGCCGGTGAGCACCGTGGCCGAGATCGCTGCGCGGGTTCCGACCCTTGTCGGAATCAAACACGCGGTCGTCGACCTCGACTACGTGACCGAGGTGCTCGACCACATGGGGATGGATTTTCGCATTTTCGTAGGGCTTGAGAGCCTGTCCTTCCCCATGCTCTGCGTGGGCGCGTGCGGCCTTATGAATGCCGTCGGCAACCTTGCGCCCAAACGCGTCTCGCAGATGTGCGAGGAAGTCTTTGCCGGAAACCTGGCGGCCGCGCGCAAACTGCACTTCGATCTCTTCGGCCTGAACAAGGCCGTGTTCCTGGACACCAATCCCATCCCCATGAAGTACATGATGATGAAGATGGGACTTCTCGAGCGCGCCGAGCACCGCCTGCCCATGGTCACCGTGACGGATACGCAGGCAAAGGAGCTCGACGCACTGCTCAAGGAAGCCGGGCTCGTCGGCTAGGAAGCGAGGCGCCATGTCAGCAATGGATGCAGCAAAGCGGAGTTGGCCCGCACCAAGCGCAGGGCGCGTGCCGCTGTGGGTTTATTCCGATCCCGATGTCTATGCCCTTGAGCAGGAACGCGTCTTCGCCGGGCCCACCTGGAACTACGTGGGGCTCGAGGTCGAGATTCCCAACCCCGGCGACTACCGGCGCACCTTCATTGGCGAGAAATCCGTCGTCGTCACCCGCACCAAAGACGGCGCAGTGCACTGCTTTCTCAACAAGTGCACCCACCGCGGCGTGGAATTCTGCCGAACCGATTGCGGCAACGCCCGCAATTTCATGTGCCCCTATCACCAGTGGGTGTTCGATCTCAAAGGCAACCTGATCGGTGTTCCCTTCCGCAAGGGCGTAAAGGGCCAGGGCGGGATGCCCGAAGATTTCGACTTCAAGGACCACCCGGCGCGGCCGCTTAAAGTCGAGGTCGTCAACGGCGTGATCTTCGCGTCCTTCGACCACGACGTTCCGCCCTTCAAGGACTATCTGGGCGAGTCGATGTATCACTACTTCACCCGCGTGTTCGACGGGCGCGGGCTGCGGCTTCTGGGGCACGAGCGCCAGGACATTCCCTGCAACTGGAAGCTGATGCAGGAGAACATCAAGGACCCCTACCACGCGAGCCTGCTGCACGTGTTCCTCGTGACCTTCGGACTCTTTCGCGCCGACCAGAAGTCGGAGGTGAAGCTTGATCCAAGTGGCGCCCACGCCGTGCTGGTCTCGCGCAAGGGCGAGCAGAAGGCCGGCGAAGGACTTGAAGAAATGGCGTCCTTCAAAGCCGACTACGCGCTCAAGGACCCGCGCCTTCTCGATCCGGTCAAGGAATTTCCCGATGCCAACACGGTCATCATGCAGACGATCTTTCCCAACCTCATCGTGCAGCAGCAGTCCAACACGCTGGCCACGCGCCAGATCATTCCGAAGGGCCCGAACAATTTCGAGCTCTACTGGACCTTCTTTGGCTACGAGAACGACGACGAGGCCATGGTG
The DNA here is from genome assembly GCA_020434085.1 of Chrysiogenia bacterium. Classification (NCBI taxonomy): domain Bacteria; kingdom Pseudomonadati; phylum Chrysiogenota; class Chrysiogenia; species Chrysiogenia bacterium. Next base: position 4,636 of record JAGRBM010000037.1, read on the forward strand.
ACGCGCCGCCTGCGGCAGGCGAACCTGATGGGCCCGGCGGGCCTTGTCAGCGTGGACGACGGTGAGGTGCTCGAGTTCACCCAGAACGGAGCGCGCCCGCATCCCGGCGATCTGGCCGTCATGGAAATGGGCGGCCACGACCACGCCGACACCGATCACATGGTGACCGAAGCCGCCATTCGCGGCTTTTACGAACACTATGCCCGGGTGATGGGCTTCAAGCGGGAGGGCGCATGAAACTCGACGATCTCTCAGCCATGGAACTCCAGTTCGAAGTCGAGCGGTTGCTCTATGAATACGTGCAGACTCTCGACGACGGGCACCTCGAACGCTGGCCCGTGTTCTTCACCGAAGAATGCACCTACCAGGTCATCGCCCGCGACAACTTCGATCGCGGCCTGCCGCTGGCGCTGATTCGCTGCGAGAGCCGCGACATGCTCCACGACCGGGTGACCGCGCTCCAGCAGGCCAATGTCTACGGCCCGCGCTACCTGCGCCATCTGGTCAGCAACCCGCGCGTGGTGGAACGGCACGAGGAGAGTGTGCTCGTCCAGAGCAATTTTGCCGTGCTGCGCACCATGCTCGATGAGCCGACGAAGATCTTTCTGGCCGGGCGCTACCTGGACCGGATCGTCGTCGATTCGGGCGTGCTGCGATTCAGCGAGAAGCGCTGCATTTATGACACCCTGCTCATTCCCAATTCCGTGACTTATCCTGTCTAGCCGGCGGTAATTTCGCCGCAACGAACGCCGCGCGAGCGGCATCTGTGGAGGGGAGGATTTCATGGCGAAGTCCGCGAAAATCGATTTGGTAGCCGAACTGTTCGCTTCGCTGGAAGACTTCCCACGGGCCGAGGCCCTCATGGAAGAGATCTACGACGGCAACGTCTACTTCCAGGATCCCATCCAGCGCGTAGACGGGTTGAAGGCCTTTCAGGACATGAACCGCCGCGTGGTGGAAAAAATGCCGGGGCTCGAGGTGAAGGTCCTTGGCGTCACGGGCAACGATCAGGCCGTCGCCGCCGAGTGGGACATGAGCTTCAACACGCTGGGCCGCCGGGTTCACCTGCCGGGCGTTTCGTGGCTGAGCTTCAACGCCGCCGGCAAGTGTTACCGCCACGTCGATTACTGGGACTGGATGGCGCTGAGCGATCAGGTCGTCCCTGCCATGAAATTCATGCACGACATCATGCGAAAGGCAGTTGGATGAAACTCTACGACGATCCGCTTGCTCCCAACCCGCGCCGCGTGCGCATTTTCATCAAGGAAAAGGGGCTCGACATCGAATTCGAGACCCTGCACATCGCCAAAAACAAGCACAAGAGCCCGGAGTTTCTTGCGAAGAATCCGCTGGGCCTGCTGCCGGTACTCGAGCTCGACGACGGCACCTGCATCAGCGAATCCGTGGCCATCTGCCGCTATCTCGAAGAGCTGCATCCCGAGCCCAACCTGATGGGGTGCGATCCACTCGAGCGCGCGCAGATCGAGATGTGGGCCCGCCGCATGGAAATCGAGCTGATGAACTACGTCGCCGGCTATTTCCGCAACACCCACCCCTTCTGGGAAGGGCGCATCCCCCAGGCACCCGACTGGGGAGAGATCTGCAAGAAAGCGGCTCTCAAGCGCATGGAGTGGCTCGATTCCGAGCTGGCCGGTCGCGAGTTCGTCGCCGGCGATCGCTTCACCATTGCCGACATCACCGCGCTTGTGGCGTGCGACTTCGGACGCATCACCAAGCTCTGGCCGCAGCCGCAGCTCGAAAACCTCACCCGCTGGCATGCCGCCATCTCGGCGCGGCCCAGCACGAAGGGCTAGAAGCCGCGGCCTTCGTTTTCGAGAAACGCGACTTCTTCGGGTGTCGATTTCCGGCCCAGCACTTCGTTGCGATGGGGAAAGCGTCCGAAGCGGTCGATGAGCGCCTTGTGCTTGACGGCGAACTCCAGCACGAAGTCGTAGATTTCCTGCTCCCCGGGCGGCGCCTCATGGGCGAGCTTCTGGTAGCACGCGACGCTGCGGTGCTGGAGCACCTGATCCTCGGCATGCATGAGCGGAAGATAGAGAAAGTGCCGTTCGGCCAGATGCAGTCCGGCGTCACCCTCGGCTTCCATGCACGCAAGCGTCAGGGCCTGCGCGCGCGGGTCCTGCGCAAAAGCGCGAGCATCGTCCCGGTAGATGTTGCGGGTAAACTGATCGAGCACGAGGATGAGTGAGAGCGCATCGCGCGCATTGCTCTCCCAGGAAGTAAGTCCGCCGCTCTCGGCCTCTTTGAGCAGCGCGCCAAAACGCTCGCAAATCTCGTCGTCGAATGCCGGGTCGGATTTGAACCAGTTTGCGCGCGTCTCCTGCGGAACGACGCCGCCGGCGTCCATCCCCTCAAACCAGAATTCACGCACCGCCTGCGCGCGCGGATCCGGCACGGCTACTTCTCCAGGAATCCCGTGTCCGTCATGAAGCGCGCCATTTCCTTGAGATACGCGCCCTTGTCCAGGTGCAGGATGTGGTTGCCCGGGAACCAGTGAATGCGCGGGCGGCCCCAGTGGTCCCAGAGAATGCGCGAGTGCTTGGGCGGCGCCAGCCGGTCGCCCACGCCGCCGATGATCATGAGCCGTTCCTTGGGAAGCACGGGCTTGTAGGTGAGCGGGCAGGTCACGGCGAGCATGTGGCGCATCTCCTTGACCGACTTGCGCATGGCGAACATCGCCGCGCGTGCCAGAGAGCCCAGCGGCTGCCACTCAAGCACAATGTCGGGAAGTGATACGACCGGGACGTTGGGCACGGCAAAATGCAGACGCGGCTCCACCGATGCCAGCAACGCGGAGGTAAAGCCGCCCAGGCTCACGCCGGTGACGCCGATTTTCTCCACGCCCATGTTGTCTTCGAGGAAATTCATGAACACGCGGAAATCGTGGACCGCCTGGCGGAAGGCCTCATTCATCCACGAAATGCCGTGGGCGAAGAAGCCGTGACCGCTAAAGGGGGAGAGCTTGCTCTGGCGCGCGCCATGGAAGGGCAGAATGTAGAGCATCACATCGCAACCGAGCGTGTGATACATCCACGGCAGCGCAAAGAACCACTCGTTGACCCAGTAGGGATCGGCCATGAAACCGTGCACCGCCACCAGCGTGGGACGCGGCTTGTCACCATGGCGCCAGAAACGCGCGATGGCGCGGCTGTTGCCGGTGTTGGCCATGTAGCTCTTGCGAAGTCGCGGATTGAAGGGCTCGAAGGGGCTCTCGAACGTGAGATCTTCACAGATCCCCGCGTCCTCGGGCTTGAAGTGCGGGGTCTTCGGCGCGCGCCACTTCATGGGCACGTCGCGCGGCGGCTGGATGAAGAATTTGTCCGGGTCACGCGCGTCGGCGATGTCCTCATACATGCTCTTCTCGTCCATCGCCTTTTTGAGCGTGATTGGATTGAAACCGGTAGGGATCGCAAGCGTGGTCAAGAGCGAGCCAGCCGCGGTACGCAGCGCCACGTCCATGGCGGCGGTGCCGCTCACACGGAACCAGTCCCAGGGTTCGAGCTCAAATCCCTCGGGCCGCGCGTAGAAGTTGCTTTCGAGATGGTCCCACCAGGGGCCCTCGGGCATGATGGAGGGCTGGTGCACCAGCGACTGGTGAACGATGCGAGAGACGACGCTTGATTCGGACATGGTGAATCTCCCCATGGACTTCCACCTCGTCGAAGGGGCCCCTCACATCCCGTCCGGCTGGTGACTCGGAAGTCAGCGAAATTCTAGCCGGTGGCGCGCCGCGTTGGAAACAAAGAATAGGGGCGGGTAGACCCCGCCCCTACAATTCCGTGCGCAGGGGCGGGGTCTACCCGCCCGCGAACAACCCGCTCAGTGGTCGTGCCCGCCGGCACCGTGGACGTGGCCGTGCTGGAGCTCTTCTTCAGTCGCGGGACGAATCTCGACAACCTTCACATCGAAGTTCAGGTCCATCCCGGCCAGCGGGTGGTTGCCGTCGATGGTAATGTCGTCGCCGTTGATCTCGGTAATGCTGAACAGCATCATGCCGTTGGGAGTCTGCGCCTGGAACTGCATGCCCACTTCGAGGTTCGGCGCACCCTGGAGCTGCTCGCGGGTGACGTGCTGGATGAGCTCGTCGGTCTGCTGGCCGTAGCCTTCCTCGGGCGGAACGGTGACCTGCAACGAGTCGCCGACGCCCTTGCCTTCGAGGTGCTTTTCAAGTCCCGGGATGATGTTGCCGTGTCCGTGCAGGTAAGCCAGCGGGCCGTGGCCGTCGCTGGAATCGAGCACATTCTTGTCTTTGTCGGTCAGCGTGTAATCCATCAGGACCACCGACCCTTTTTCAATTTTCACGAAAATCTCCTTGGAATTTGTATCGCCGGGCACTCTAGGGGATCAGTCGGAGAATCCCAAATTGGGGCAGGGGGCGGGCCCAGGCGGCTCCAAATCGCATCAACCAACCGACGACCGACAACAGCCCACCCGTCTCAACGTGCACGTGCACCTGCACGAGCACATGCACGTTGACCCAGCCCGAGCCGGTAATGGCCTGCGAATAGAAGCACGATCAATGCAGAGTAATCGGCCCTCTGGGCGCATCGGGATCGTGGTCGGGATTGGGGGAGAGGTGCCGGTTCTGGAGAATCCGCTCGCGCTTTTCGCGCCAGAAGGCGAAGGTCGGCACCGCGGCAGAGGCGTAGCTGACCCAGCCGTCCTCACCCACGTATTCAAAATCCCACTGGCAGTCGCGCCCGCCGCGGCTTGTCACCTTGAGCCGCGCGGCATCCGAGAGCGCGACCCCGAAGGCATCGAGCGCGCGTTCTTCTTCATCGAAATAGAGGTGCAGCCCCTCCACCGTGACGGCAAAGCGCCCGCCCCCGCAGTCGAAAGCCACGTCGAATCCCTCGAGATCATTCTTGGGAACCACGATGCTGAATTCGTCACGTTCGTAGCGGATCTCCGGATGCTTCGAGAGTTTGGCGACGATCTTGTCGATGGGGGTGGCCATGGGGGAAGTGTAGCGCATGGGGAAAAACAAAAACCCCCGGTCCTTTGGACCGGGGGTTTGTTTATCAGCGCGATAGAAAACGCGAAGCGCTACAGGCCCATCTGGCGGGAGATGATGAGCTTCATGA
>JAGRBM010000038.1 GCA_020434085.1 Chrysiogenia bacterium
GCGCAACTTCCAGGGAGAGCGCCTGATCGCCGCGCAGATGAGCAACATGCGCGCGCGCCGCGCCATGGAAGACACCTGGCGCTACATGGGCGAGCGCAAGATCTTCGGCCGCTACCAGCGCGAGTTCCAGGAACTGCGCCACTGGATGGCCGACATGCTCGCCCACCTGCTCGGCATGGAGTCCTTCACCTACGAGGTGACCAAGCGCTACATCGAGGAGGAGGACCCGCCCAGCAAGGTGGTCTCCATGGTGAAGTACTACTCCACCGAACTCTCGCACCACATCACCGACCGCTGCCTGCAGATTCACGGCGGCATGGGTTACATGGACGAGACTCCGATCTCGCGCGCGTGGCGCGACGGCCGCCTTTCCACCATCGGCGGCGGCGCCAGCGAGGTGATGAAGGAAGTCATCGTCAAGGAAATCGTGCGCGAGGCCGGCGGCGCCGAGGACAATTCCCTCTATAGCCCCGAAGAGATCGAGCTCAAGAAGCAGGCGACGCGCTTCATTCGCGAAAAGATCATGCCGCGCATCGAGGAATGGGAGAGCAAGGGCGAGATGCCCAAGAGCGTCTTCCAGGAATTCGGCGAGCAGGGCTACCTGGGCATCCGCGCCGACGAGAAATACGGCGGCGCGAACATGACCGAGACCGGCGTGCTGGCGCTGGCCGACGCCATCGAGACCTCCACCTCGGCGGGCCTTGGCGCGGCCATCATGATGCACGCGGGCATCGTCACCGGCGTGGTGAACAAGTTGGCCACCGATGAAGTGAAGGACAGGATTCTTCCCGGCGCGGTCAAGGGCGACCTCGTTGGCGCCATGGCGCTGACCGAACCGGGTGCGGGCTCGGATCTCTCCTCGCTGCAGACCACGGCGAAGAAGGACGGCGACCACTACGTGCTCAACGGCACGAAGATCTTCATCACCAACGGCTGCTGGTGCGACTTCGCCCTGGTGCTCTGCCGCTCCGAGGAGGGCAGCAAGGGATACAAGGGCATGAGCGTGCTGCTCGTCGAGAAGGGCACGCCCGGATTCTCCGTGAGCCGCCGCATCGACACCGTGGGCTGGAAACCCTCCCAGACCGGCGAGCTGGTCTTCGAGGACTGCCGCGTTCCCGCCGGCAACCTCATCGGCACCGAGGGCCGCGGCTTCCAGCAGGTCATGGGCTTTCTCAACTGGGAGCGCGTGATGATGGCCTACCAGAGCGTGCGCAAGGCCGAGCTGGCCCTGAAAATGACCCAGAAGTACGTTATGGAGCGCCAGCAGTTCGGGCGCCCCATTGCCACCTTCCAGAATGTGCGCCAGCGAATCGCCGACATGGCCACGCGAATCGAGGTGGGCCGCTCGCTGGCAAAGGAGGCGGTCCGGCGCTATATGGCTGACGACGACGCCGAGGCATTCGTCGCCTCGGCCAAGTTGCTGTGTTGCCAGGACGCGCAGGAAATCATCGACGATTGCCTGCAGCTCCACGGCGGATACGGCTATACGATGGAGTTCCCGATCCAGCGCCTGTGGCGCGATCACCGGCTCTTCACCATCGGCGGCGGCACCAACGAGGTCCAGCGCGAGATTCTCGCCAAAATCCTCGACGCCTAGTGCCGGCATCGGGGTGAGGGCCCCTATAAGGTAAGCATGCGCTCTCACCCCTCCCCCCAAAAGTCCGCCTCCCGCGCGCGCGCGGTGCTTCTCGTTTTGAGCGCGCTGGTGCTCAGCCTGTTTTCTACCGGCGCGAGCTGCGTGCGCGAGATTCCCCCCGGCGCGAGCGCCGAGGAAATCTTCGAGATCATCGACGCCGACCTCCAAAAATATGAAAAAGGCGGCTGGGTGGAGACCCGCGGCGCGCGCAGCCTCGAACAGATCCGCCGCGACTTCAGCCGGCTGCGCCTGACCTACCCCTTCAGCCGCTGGGCCGTGGAGGCCGAGCTGCGCACGGCCGACTCCTACTACGTGCAGGATCGCTACGAAGAGGCCGAGGCCGTCTACCGCCAGTTCATTCGCAACCGCCCTTCGCATCCCAAGATCGCCTACGCCCTGCTCCGGCAGGCGCGCTGCTATGAAAAGCAGGCCCCGCTCACGACGATGTCGACGCTCCTGTTCGAGGACGAGATCGCTGTCGACCGCGACCAGTCCTCGACGCTGGGGGCCTACCAGCTCGCCCAGGAAGTGATGCAGCGTTTTCCCGGCAGCGGGGAAGCCGAGCAGGCCAGGGAGCTGGCCTCCCGCATGGCCACGATTCTGAGCCACCACGAGATGGAAATCGGCGTCTTCTACCAGCGACAGGAGAAATATGAGGCCGCCGCCGGACGCTTCGAGACCGCGCGCACCCGTTTCCCCGACAGCCGCCGTTACGGCGAGGCCACCTGGCGGCTGGGCCGCTGCCTCGAAGCACTGGACCGACTGGATCAGGCGCGAATTGCTTACCAAAGCGTGCTCTCGCTCTCTTCGGATCGCTTCCCGAAGGAACCGGGCCTCGATACCTTCGAGCGCTCGCTGGCCTACTTCACCGACCCCGAGCTGGTAAAAGAAACCACCGGCGAGGGATTCTGGAAGCGCCGCGCCAAGCGCAGACTCGACAAACTGGGTGCAAATGCGCAAGACTCTTCGGCACCATCTGAAGCCACTGAAGAGCAGGCAGCGCCGGAACCGCAGGAGGAACCGGAGGCTACCGGGGACACGCCATGAGCAAAGACGAAGACCTCTCGAAAGACTATCATCTGGGCCGCACGTATTATGCCGACCGCGCATATCCGCAGGCGCTCGAACACCTGCAGCGTTTCATCGACGCCAACCCGGGCTTTGCCGACGTGTGGTTCATGCTCGGCGCGATCCATCACGCCGAGGGGCGTTTCTCCGAGGCGATCGAGTGCTTCGAACAGGCGCTCAAGCTCAACCCCCAGTATATGGAAGCCGCGCTCAATCTGGCCGTCACCTACAACGACGTGGGCCAGTATGAGAAGGGCGCGAAGACCTACCAGCTCGCGCTGAGCGCCGCGCAGCAGCAGGGCAAGGATGATCTCGATCCGCTGGTGCTGGCACGGCTGGCGAACATGCACGCCGAGCTCGGCGACGTCTACCGCAGCATCGGTCGCCCGGCCGACGCCATCGAGCAGTATGCCAAGGCCGTCGAGATGCGCCCGAAGTTCGTGGACATCCAGACGAAGTTGGGCATGGCGCTGCGTGAAGCGGGCGACCTGCACGGCAGCATCGGCCAGCTCAAGAAGGCCGCCGAGGTCAATCCAAAGTATCACGCCGCCAAGATCAACCTGGGCATCAGCCTCTATGCGCTGGGCAACCTCGCCGACGCCATCAGCGTCTGGGACGAGGTCCTTGCCGTCTTTCCCGAGCACAAGGAAGCCCTTCTCTACAAGGCCATGGCCGAGAAGAACCTGCACGGGAAATAGTCCCCGC
>JAGRBM010000039.1 GCA_020434085.1 Chrysiogenia bacterium
CCGTAACCTCCATCGAGCCGCCCATCATCGGATGCGGCGGGGCGATGACGACAGGCACCTGCGTGCCACGATGATAGAGCCCTTCGAGACACTGCTCGGGATCGGCGGTGGGAATGATGACCGGGCGTTCGAGAAACTGTCCTTGCTGAACCATGGGGGCGATTCTAGCCCGCGCTCATCACTCGCACCAACCTGATTCGTCCTGAGCGCGTCGAAGGAATGACGGGCCGCCGCCTTTGCCCCAAAATGAAAACGCCCGGCCTACTGGCCGGGCGCTTTCCGCTCTCTGCCTGGTTCAACTTACGCAGCGAGCTGCCAGCGCATCATCGAGATCATGTCGGTCATGGTCATGTTGAACACGACGCTCGCTTCGAAACCCGAGTGCATCTTGCAGTTGGCGCAACGGGGGTCCTTCTGCTGGGCGTAGTATTCCCAGTCGGTGGACTCCAGCAGTTCCTGGTAGGTCTCGTAGTGATCGTTCGTGATCGCGTAGCAGGGGCCTTTCCAGCCCTTGGGGTTGCGGGTGATGTTGCCCCAGGGCGAGCACGGATATTCGCGCTCACCGGCGAGGAAGCTCATGTACTGCGGCGTCGAAAGCATGTTGAAGTTGTTCATCACCGGGAGCAACTTCTGGAACTTCTCGTGAATCTGGTCCTTGGTGCCGAACATGTAGGGATCGTCGGCGAAGGCCTCGTAGGCGAAAGCCGGGCTGGCGATCAGGCCGTCCACACCCAGGTAGGTGAGGAAGGTGAAGAGCTCTTCGAGCTGCTCGGGGGTCGTTTCACGGAAGATCGTGGTGTTCGTCGTCACGTGGAAGCCCATCTGCTTGGCCAGCTTGATGTTCTCGATGGCCAGATCCCACACGCCCTGGCGCTCGACGATCTTGTCGTGGAGCTCGCGCATCCCGTCCATGTGAACGGTGATGGAGAGCTGCTCGCAGGGCTCGTGCTTGGGAAGGAAGCGATCGAGGAACATCGCGTTGGTGCAGAGGTAGATATACTTGCCGCGCTCGATGAGCCCGTCGATCAGGGCGTCGATCTCGCGGTAGATGAGCGGCTCGCCGCCGCAGACCGAAACCACGGGGGCGCGGGTCACCTCGGCGGCTTCGAAGCACTGCTCCAGGCTCATGCGGTCGGTCATCGAGTCTTTGTATTCGATGATGCGGCCACAGCCCTCGCAGGTCAGGTTGCAGGCGTGAAGAGGTTCGAGCATCAGCACGAGGGGGATTCGCTTGTTTCCGCGAAGCTTCTCGCGCATGATGTGGCCGGACATTTTGGCCTGGAGTTTAAGGGGTGTACGCATCGCGTGGTCCGCTTTCTTTGCTTGAAGTCGACCCATCCTAACTGCGCGGTCAGGAACGGGTTTCGGCGCGCTACGCTACCGCTCAATCCTGTGACAAGTCAACCAAAATCGCCCCAAAGGCGCGTTTCTCGGGGGTTTTGGGCAAGAATGGGGGCAGCGTCCGCCCCTTTGATCTGAAGGAAGATTTCGCTCCCGATGCCCCCCACGCCGCCGAGATTGCTGATCCTCTCCGCCCTGGAGGGGGAGGTCCGCCCGCTGATTGCGCGCGGGCGGGTGATCACCCACTGCCACAGGGCTCCGGCCTCCCTGTATGAACTCTACCTGGACGATCGCTTCATCCGTGTGGGCTGGACGGGCATGGGCCCGGAAAACGCGGCGCGCTTTGCTGCCTACGTCGCCGCCGAGTTCCCAACCAGCCTGGCCATCCTGACCGGCTACGCCGGCAGCACGAGCACCGAGCGCGCGCCCGGCACGCTCATCCTCGCCGATGAGATCCGCACCGAGGGCGCCGAATCCCTCGCGCCGAACGCTCCGGCCCGGCGGCGCGCGGCCGCGCAGGTGCCGCTGGCCCTCAGCGGCGCGCTGCGCACGCTCAGGGAAATCGTCACGGACGGCGCGGAGAAGGCGAAGTTCACCGACTCTCTGGCCATCGACATGGAGACCCATGCCGCCGCCGGCGCGCTTGCAGGGGCCAACGTCCCCTGGATCAGCCTCCGGGCTGTGCTCGATACGCCCGCGCACTCACTCAAGGGGATCGACCGCTTCACCACCGAGGTCGGCGGCGTCCGCACCGGCGCCCTCATCGGCGCCATCGTGCGCGACCCGCCGCTCATGGCCCGGCTGATCAGGCTCGGCGGCGCCCAGGGCGCGGCCCGCAGGACCCTGATTCCGGCCCTGGAGCAGCTCATCATTGAGTTCGGGTGAAGTCCCGGACGCGTTTGCCGGGCCGGGCGCGCCTCATCTAAGTTCGTCACTTCGCCTTCGGGGCATTTCCGAAACTTGAGGAGCGTTGGCCGGCCATGAATGCCGCACTTGCCGCACTGCTGTGTCTGATCGTTTACGCGCTGGGATACCGGTTCTATTCGGCCTATCTCGCGACGAAGATCTTCGCCCTCTCCGACGACCACGTCACGCCTGCCCACGCGCAGGAGGACGGCGTCGACTACGTGCCCACGAACAAGTGGGTGCTCTTCGGCCATCACTACGCTTCCATCGCGGGCCTGGGACCGCTGCTCGGTCCGGCCATCGCGGTGATCTGGGGCTGGGCCCCGGCGATGCTGTGGGTCGTGGGCGGCGCGCTGCTCGTGGGCTGCGTCCATGATTTCGGCGCGCTCGTTGTCAGCATGCGCGCCAGGGGCCAGTCCATCGGCAAGGTGACCGAGTCGGTGATCGGCCCGCGCGCCAAAAGCCTCTTTCACCTGATCATCTTCTTCCTCGTCGCGCTGGCCATGGGCGTGTTTGCCAAGGTCATGGCCGCGCTCTTCAGCCCGGCGACCGCCGCCAACCCCGTGGGGTACCCCCAGGCGGTAATTCCCTCGGCCAGCCTGATGATTCTGGCCACGGTGATCGGCACGCTCGTCTACAAGAAGGGCTTCCGGCTGGTGCCGCTCACGGTGCTGGCGTTCATTCTCGTGCTTGGTTCCATCCCGCTTGGGATGAACGAGGGCGTGCTGGCCTTTACCGGCCTCAATGAAGTCGGGCGCGCCCCCAGCACCGACGGCTGGAGCTGGCTGCTGCTCATCTACGCCTTTGCCGCCAGCGTGCTGCCGGTCTGGCTGCTGCTGCAACCGCGCGACTTCCTCAACTCGCTGCTGCTCTACCTGGGCATGGCGGCGATGTTCCTGGGATTCTTCGTGCTCAATCCGCAGTTCGATGCGCCTGCCTATCAACCACACCCCGACGGCGCGCCGAGCATCTTCCCCTTCGTGTTCATCACCATCGCCTGCGGCGCGGCGAGCGGGTTCCATGGACTGGTATCATCGGGCACTTCTTCGAAACAGATCGCGCGCGAGCCCGACGCGCGCATGGTGGGTTATGGCGGCATGGTGGGTGAGTCCCTGTTGGGACTCATGGCGGTGCTGGCGACGACGGCCGGATTCGGTGACGCCACGCGCTGGCACGAGCACTATGCGAGCTGGGGCGCAGCCGGCGGGCTCGCCCAGAAGATCGACGCCTTCATCCAGGGCGCCGGTCTCTTCATCTCCCAGTTCGGCCTGCCGCTGGGCGCCTCGCAGTCTTTCGTTGCGCTGCTCGTCGTGAGCTTCGCACTCACCAGCATGGACTCGGGCACGCGCCTTCTTCGCTACAACATTGCCGAGATCGCCGAGACCCTGAACCTGCCGTGGCTGGGACACCGGGTGGTGGCGAGCCTGGGCGCGGTGGCGGCCATCGGCTTCTTCTGTTTCTTCAAGATCAACGGAAAGCCCGCGGGCCTGGCGCTCTGGGCGATCTTCGGGACGAGCAACCAGCTCCTGGCCTCACTCACGCTGCTGGTCGTATCCCTCTATCTGCTCCAGCGCGGGCGCAACGCCCTGCCGACACTGCTGCCCATGCTCTTTATGATGGTGAGCACCGGCGTGGCCATGGCCGGACAGCTCCGCGACTTCTGGGCCAAGGACACGATGCTACTCTTCGGCCTGTGCCTGGGACTTCTGATCATGGCGCTGTGGCTGATTTTCGAGGCCCTGCTGGCCTTCCGCCGCTACCAGAGCGGCCAGACGACCGAGAGTCTGCAGGTGGAATTCAAGGCTGGGTAGTGCCCCGACTGCGCGGGAATTGAAACAAGCTTGGCCCGCTGCCCCAATTTTGCACCGGCCCCGCAAGGTGTGCCATAGTTGGCGGCCAGAGGGGATGATCCGGCTTGAATTCTCCAGTGGAATCACTGGCTTAGTCCCTCATCGCTGAATTGGAACTGGGAAGTCTATGGGTGCCATCATCGGCATTGATTTGGGGACGTCGAATTCGTGCGTCGCCGTGTGGGAAGGCAACGGCCCGCGCGTCATTCTCGACAGCAAGGGCTACAACACGACGCCGTCCTATGTTGCCGTCAACTCGCGCGGCAAGCTCATCGTCGGACATCTGGCCAAGAGCCAGGTCATCACCAATCCCTACCAGACCATTTACGCCGCCAAGCGCATGATCGGCCGCCGCTTCGACGAAGAAGGCGTGAAGATCGCGCAGCAGTTCATCACCTACGACATCGCCGAAGGCCCCAAGGGCGAAGTGCTGATGGTGATGAACGAGAAGCAGTACAGCCCCATCGAAATTTCCGCGATCATTCTCAAGAAGATGAAGAAGATCGCCGAGCAGGAACTCAACGCCGAGGTCACCGAGGCGGTCATCACGGTTCCCGCTTACTTCAACGACAACCAGCGCAAGGCCACCCGCGACGCCGGCGAGATCGCCGGGCTCAACGTGTTGCGGCTCATCAACGAGCCCACCGCCGCGGCGCTGGCCTACGGCTACCGCGACGATACCGAAAAGAACGTCGCGGTCTTCGACCTCGGCGGCGGCACCTTCGATGTATCGGTGCTCTCCATCACCAAGGGCGTGTACGAAGTGCTCGCCACCGGCGGCGACTCCTACCTGGGCGGCGAGGATTTCGACAATCGCCTCGTCGAGTACATGGTCAAGGAATTCAAGAAGACGGCCGACGTGGACATCGCCATGGACAAGATGGCCCACCAGCGGCTCAAGGACGCGGCCGAGAACGCCAAGCGCGAGCTCTCCAGCAAGGAAACCGCCGACGTCTCGCTTCCCTTCATCGCGCCCAACGTCGATCCGAGTCTCCACCTGGAGTTCAAGATCGCGCGCAATACCTTTGAGAATCTCACGCGCGACCTCGTCGATCGCTGCGTGCACATCTGCGACATGGTGGTCCAGGAATCGGGGCTCAAGCGCGACGAGATCGACGATGTCCTTCTCGTGGGCGGCCAGACCCGCATGCCCAAGGTGCGCGAGAGCGTGCGCGAGTTCTTCGGGCGTGAACCCTCGGCGCGCGTGCATCCCGACGAGGCCATCTCGATGGGCGCGGCCATTCAGGGCTACATCCTCGACATGAGTCGCAAGGCCGGCAAGAGCATTCAGGAACCGGCCGCCGCGCCGCCGCCTCCCCCGCCGCCGGATTCGGCAGCGGCTCCCTCGTTCGAAGACGCCTCGCAGGAGACCGGCCGCATCAGCGCGCCGACCTCCAAGCCCACCGAGCCGGAGCCCGAGATTCAGGAAGATGCCTTCGCGGCGCTGGAGACGGAATCCCCTGCCCCGCCGCTTCCCGAGGCGTCCGAGCCCGCACCGCAGAGCAAGTCTGCCAGCTTCGGCGGGCGCCCCAGCGGCGAGGCGAACATCGCCCCCTGGAAGAAGATTCTGCTGGACGTCACCCCGCTCTCGCTGGGCGTGGCGACCTTCGGGGACATGACCTACGTGATCATTCCCA
>JAGRBM010000040.1 GCA_020434085.1 Chrysiogenia bacterium
CGCTCGAGTACGGCCCGCCATCGATGACGACGTTATATCCTTCAAATCGTCCATTGCCGTCGATCCCGTCATCGAAAGTGTGTATCCAAATCGCATCGCCCTGACCGACGTCGACGAAATGGATCTCAAGGAACGCGTTGGCGGGGATCGGCGCGCCCGCCGAGGGTATGTCTGGTGTCGACGAGGGCTCGATGAACTTTTTCGCGATCCACCCTTGGCGACCGTCAGAAAGCGTAATCTCGCGCCAATAGGGCTGTGTCCCGATGACCATCATTTCCGTGCCAGAGCCCAAGCAGGCAAACGCCGCGTCATCCACATGGGGTTGCGGTCGCACGTTCACACACCCGTCTACTTGTCGCACTCGGTATGGTTCGGGCGGATCGACCGGCTCTGCGTCTACGGACGCAACGACTACAAACAACAAGCCCGGAAGTATCGCTCCTGCAGTGCGCGCCGCGCTCTTGCCCCGTGGTGCGTAAACGTCCATGACATCCGTCCCCCACGTCCTTCGAATCGATTCATTATCTGAGGTCCAAGGAGCATCGCCAATGTCATACCTCGTAGCTATGCAGCCAACAAATCTCTTGCGGTGCCGCTTCGTCCTCCCGGCCCGATTCCCCAAACGTACGGCGGTCGGGAGCCTCTTGGAGGCGGATGCGAATGTCTTAGACCACGGCAACTGCTTGCGCTTTCTCCGCGAAAGTGCCCAACCAAACTCAAGGACCTAATTGCGCGTCACGTCAACCTCCGGAGGTAACGGGTACAAGCTGGTCGTTCTGACGTCCGAGCGATTTGGGATACAAACCGGACAGCGCAACTCGGTGATATCGAGCCTTGGTTTCTACAAAGCGGCTTTCCAAGTGGCCCGAGGTATTCGAACCCTCGGTGTTTCCTTGTATTTGAACGCGTTATAAAGGCAACGTGTCCAGATCGTGTCTATCGCTCAGCCTTGGCAAGTGCCTACGTGTTCGCCGCCCATCTGGAAATATTGAGTCAAATTCTGGGTGCGGTGAAGCGAGTGGGTCAGACGGAAACCGGGTGGGGGAACACTCAGTCGGCGGTGGATAAACCAAGGATATCGGCGAACCTGCGCGCTGCGATGATCTGAACCATCTCCACCTTTCTCAAGGACAGCAGGTCGCGTTTATCGCCTGTCACCAAATAGTCAGCGATGCCGGCAATCGCGGTGGCCAGAATGGGATTGTCGTCAGGGTCTGGCGATAACTCCACCTCCGGTAGTACTTGCAGTACGGTTGCCTGCCGCCGCAGGCCGTTCAGCAGCGTGCCTACCTCGGCAGGCTTGAGGTACTTCCGCAATTTCGAATAGCGGGAAACCCGGCGGAGCTCTTCGAGCTGCCAGTCAGAGGTGATCAGTTCGAAGGCTTTCTTGCGCCAGGCCCGATAGATCAAGTCGGGCGGCGTGCCAGACGTGATCAACGCGGCGAGCAGGATTCCGGTGTCGAGAACGACCCGCAAAACTGTCAGCCGTTGGCCAGAGCTTCGTCGATCGCCTCCAGGATCTCATCTTGCGAGTACTCCCGGTTGCGCTGCTTGACGTCCTGCATCGTCAGTGCGAATAGGCGCGCCTGGACCGCCTCCTCCACGAACTGGGAGAGATCACCCTTCTTCGTGCCACGCCGGCCCAGGTAGGCCCGCAGGGCCTTGTCCACGTCGTCCCGCACGACGATAGACCATCGGACGTTGCTCATCTGAGTTCTCCGAGGTGAATTCGAGCTCATAATGTACGCTTATCCGTATATGCACACAAGAGAATAGGCAGCATAAATCGTCTTTTCGGTGGGTCGACAGCGCGTAGCCCTGCTTGATCGGCGTCGGCACCCGCCGTCGGCCGCCCGCGCCTGCTCACACATCAGTGTGCACATCGGTGTCACACCCACGAATTCTTCCCAATGACTCCCTTGCCGGCGTGCCTTACCCCTCCCCGCCTGTGTCCCGGCCAGCCGCCGCCATGGCCGTGCCGCTGACGCCACAGCCCAATCCGGGTCATCCGGGGGTCACCCCGTCTCGTCAAAGAGCTCAATCAGCCCCCACCGCGGTGGCGCTCGACTCGGCGGCCGCCGGGTGGCTTCGCATTCAGCCCCTTGCGCATCCAGGTGGCCGAGGATCTTCTCGATGACATCTGCGTCCTCGATGCACGCAATGATCCGCATCGC
>JAGRBM010000041.1 GCA_020434085.1 Chrysiogenia bacterium
CCGAAGGTAATCGCCTTGGGATCGACCGGGCGCCCCATGGACGAGGACGCGATGCTCGTCAGGATCGCCAGGTCGGCCGCGGGCTCGGTGAGCGAGACGCCGCCGGCCGCGTTCACGAAGACATCCTGATCGGCCAGGTGAATCCCGCCGCGCTTTTCGAGAACGGCGGCAAGAAGCTGGGTCCTCTGGTTGTCCACCCCCAGCGCGGTGCGCCGCGGATTGCCAAGGCGCGAGTCGGCGACGAGCGCCTGCACTTCGGCAAGCAACGGGCGGGTGCCCTCCAGCGCGCAGGTCACAACCGAGCCCGAGACGCGCTCGGGCCGCTCGTCGAGAAAGAGAGCGGAGGGATTATCAATCTCATCGAGACCGCTGCCCTTCATCTCGAAGACGCCGATCTCGTTGGTGGAACCAAAGCGGTTCTTCACCGTGCGAAGAATTCGGTACGGCGTCCCGCGGTCGCCTTCGAAGTAGGCAACCGTGTCGACAAGGTGTTCGAGAACCTTTGGTCCGGCAAGCGCGCCTTCCTTGGTCAGGTGTCCCACCAGCCAGATGATCACGCCTTCCTGCTTGGCCACTTTCGTCAGACGGCCTGCTGCCTCGCGCACCTGCGAGACACTGCCCGGCACGCTGGTGAGCGACTCGGTGGCAATGGTCTGGATCGAATCGATGGCGAGGATGAGCGGCTTGTTCTTGCGAAGCTGATCGAGCACCGCTTCGAGCGAGGTCTCGCACATCAGATTGACCGGCGCATCGGCGATACCCAGGCGCTCGGCGCGCATGCGGATCTGCGCGCCGCTCTCTTCGCCCGAGACGTAGAGCACCGGGCTTTTCTCGCCTTCCTTGCCGAGCGAGCGCGCCAGGTTGCACAGCGCCTGCAGCAGCAGCGTCGACTTGCCGATGCCCGGATCGCCGCCGAGCAGCACGACCGAACCGGGCACGAGCCCGCCGCCCAATACGCGGTCGAGTTCCGAGAGACCGGTGGTCAGCCGCGCGCCCTCGTTCTGATCGAGCTCGGCCAGTAAGGTGGGCTCACTTTCGGCGCCGCTCAGCGGCGACTTGCTGCGCACCGCGGGGCCGACCACTTCTTCGGCGAAGCTGTTCCACGCGCCGCAATCGGGGCAACGACCCACCCACTTGGGTGACTGGTGACCACATTCTGCGCACGCAAACACTGTTCTGGTTTTTGCCATCGTGAGCGGCAGTCTACTTGCACCGGCAGAGCGCGGGCAATGCGCCGCAGATGCCCGGTATAAAAGGACTTTCCCGCAAGATCGTTGCAGCGCGATCTTGTTTTCAAAGAGCGCAGTGCTATCGTTCTTTTTGACTTGGGAGGTCGGTCGCGCCCGTCCGGAAGCGCCCCGACCGGGAGCTACGCACCGCGCGCACGGCCTCGAGGGGACTCTATGAAACGCAATCAACGCGAGCTGGTCGAACGAATCGCCCGCCGCGCTCTTGGCGACGAGAAGGTCGACGAGATTCTCGAAATGCCCTTCGCCGATCTGGGATTCGGCTACGACCAGTTCGGCATGGAACGCGAATCGACGATCATTGCCTACATGATCGCCCGCGTTCTCTACGACTATTACTTCCGCGTCGAGAGCACCGGGCACGAGCACGTGCCGCGCAGCGGTCGCGTCATCGTCGCGCCCAACCACTCGGGCATGCTTCCCTATGACGGCGGCATGATTGCCGCCGACCTGCTCACTGCAGCCAAGCAGCCGCGGGCCATGCGCGGCATCGTCGATGACTTTGCCTGGCGCCTGCCCTACATCGGGCTGGGACTCGGGCGCGTGGGGCAGATCCCCGGCGCGCGCCGCAACTTCGAGGAGCTGCTCAAGTCCGAAGAGCTCGTCGTCGTGTTTCCCGAGGGTGCGCGCGGCACCGGCAAGTATTTCCGTGAACGCTACCAGCTCCAGCGATTCAACGTGGGCTTCATGGAACTCTCACTCGTCCACCAGACGCCCATCGTTCCGTGTGCCGTGGTCGGCGCCGAAGAGCAGGCCCCGATTCTCTTCAAAGTGAAATGGCTGGCCAAACTCATGGGAATTCCCTACGTGCCCATTACACCGACGTTTCCGCTGCTGGGGCCCATCGCGGGCACGATGCCCTACCCCACGAAGTACCACATCAGTTACGGCGAGGCGCAGCACTACTACCGCGAGTACGGGCCCGACGCGATCCATCACCCCGACGTGATGCGCCGCCTGGTCGATGAATATCAGGAAATCGTGCAGGACCTTGTCAGCGACGGCGTTCGCGATCGCAAGGGGGTTTTCGTATGAGCAAGATCGGACTTGAAGAGCTTCCCCCCGCAAAATCGGGCGCGCGCCGGCGCGTGCTCATCACTGGCGTGACCAGCACGCTCGGGCGCCAGCTTGCCGAGCGCCTCATGTATGACAAGAAGGTCGACTGCGTGATGGGCGTCGCCATGGACGATACGCCCTATTACTTCGAAGACTTCGACCAGCGGCGCTTCGTCTACAAGAAGGTCAACATCCTCAAGAGCCGCGAGCTCACGAACCTCTTTCTCTCCGACGAGTTCAAGTCGCGCGAGATCGACACGGTCGTACACCTGGCCTTCCATCACCGCCCGGAGTTCAACAACGAGAAGGTCCACCAGCTCAATGTCGAGGGGACGAAGAACCTTCTCGACCGCTGCCTGGAAACCGGCACCATCCGCAAGTTCGTCTTCAAGTCGAGCGCGCTCGTCTACAAGATCCGCCCGCACAACCCGATCCGCCTGCGCGAGAACGACGACCTCAACTTCGACGTTGACGCCCACCCCATCGTCAAGGACATGGTAGACGCCGAGATGCTCTGCCGCGCGAAGATGGACAACAAGAGCATGCAGATCGTCATCCTGCGTCCCTCGGCCACGATCGGGCGCAACGTAACGACCTTCTACAATTCGTTTCTTGAATCGAGCGTGTGCCTGCAGATCGCGGGCTTCAATCCGATGGTGAACCTGGTGCACTCGCGCGACGTGGTGCGCGCCGTCCAGCTCGGCATTCACAAGAACACCCAGGGCATCTTCAACATCGGCGGCAAGGAAACCGCGCCGGTCTCGGACTTTGTAAAACTCTCGGGCGCGGTGCAGCTCTCGGTGCCGGGCTTTGCACTAAAGCCGATCACCCGGATGCTCCGCCTCGCGGGCCTGTCAAAGTTCGACCCCAGCACCGACATGGAGCGCCTGCGCTTCTCGTGTCTGCTCGATACCGACAAGGCCAGCAAGGTGCTTGGATACGAACCCCAGCACCACATCAAATTCAGCTAGGCGTCTTCGGCATCCCGATAGAAAATCACAAAGGCCATTGCCGGCCGGCGCGAGGAATCGTTCTTGACGAACTGGATGGTTTCGAGGTGCCAGCCCTTGGGCACCCATTCGTTGAGGACGGACTCGATGCTCTCGTCGGTGACGACGTTGAGCTCGATCACCTTGAAGGTGGGGGTGGAGATCTTCTCGGCCATGGAGGAAGTCTAGCGCAACGCTTGCGGGGAAATAAAAGCGGCGCGCCGCACTAGATCGCGCTCTCGGCGCGGTGGGGCGGCATGGCCGTTCCCTTTACCAGGCGCTTCAAAATCATCTTGCGCTTTAAACCCGAGAGATGATCGACGAAGAGCTTGCCGTCGAGGTGATCGACCTCGTGCTGAACGACCACGGCGGGAAAGCCCTCCATGATCTGGTCGATGGGCTCGCCCCCTGGGGTCATGCCGGTAAGCCGAATGCGCTCATGGCGCTTCACCTCGGCAAAGGCGCCGGGCACCGAGAGGCAGCCCTCCTCGCAGACGATGGTCCCCTCGCCCTCGGAGATGACGGGATCGACGATGGCCATGAACTGGCCCTCTTCCTCGCCACCGCTGGGGTCGATGACAACGAGCCGGATGGACCGGCCGATCTGCGGCGCGGCCAGCCCCACGCCGGGGGCCTCGTACATGGTTTCCTTCATGTCCTCTACGAGCTGGCGAATCTCTTCGTCAGGGGTGCCCACGGGCTTTGCCACCTGGCGCAGCACCTCTTCGGGGTAGGTATAGATTTCCAGCAGGGCCATGAGGGTCTCCGAAAGTCGCTCAAGAATACGGCGAAAGGGCGACTCACGCGCCGCTCCGATCCCGCGAAGCCTATACTAGGGCTCCCCCGGGGGCCTGCCAAGCCCCCTGTCCCCGGATCCCGCCCCGATTGGCGATTTGCGCCCCGTACCGCTAGAATTCCCTGCGTTCCACGGGTGGTTGAAAGAGCCGGAAGCACGTCTATTTGAGGAGACCGGGCGGAGTCCTGTTATGGCAGATTCTGCATCGATCAAGCATGCGCAGGGATCCGAACCCGCTGCGCAGGACGCGGGTATCCCACGGTGGGAGCAGTTTGCCGACTACGCGCGAAAGAGCACGGACGAGCACCGCCGCTCCGAGCTCTTTTTGCAGGCCGCCAACCTGTGCGAGGACACCGACGGCGATCCCGCTCAGGCCGCCGCCCTCTACCGCGAGGCGCTGGAGGCCAACCCCCACGAGTCGGTCGCCCTGCTGGCGCTCGAGCGCATCTACCTGCACGAGTGCGACTGGACCTCGCTCTACCTGGTCTACGGCCTCCACGCCGAGGCCCTCGAAGCCGAAAACCGAAAGACCGCGCGCGCCGAGTTGCTGGGCAAGATGGCCCGCCTGGCGCGCGAGCGCCTGAGCGAGAAAGAACTCGCCGCCGTCTGCTATGAAAATCTTCTCGATGCCACCCCCGGCGATCCCGAGGCGATCCGATTCCTGCTGACCCGTCACCAGGAATCGGGCGACCACGAGAGCATCGAGCGCGTGCTGAGCGTGCAGATCACCCGCGTCCCCGACGCCTCGGAACGCTCGGAGATGCAGCGCATCCTTGCCGAGACCATCGCGCGCGAAGAGCACCGCGCAGAGGAAGCCGCGCGCTACTTCAGCGAGGCCTGCGAGAGCGACCCGCTCAACCACGGCGCCTTCCAGGGGCTGCTGGGAACGCTACACGGCGTCTCGGACCCGAGCGCCCACGTCGATCTGTTTGCCCGCCGCGAGAAGGCGCTCGCCACCCTGCCCGTCAATCCCAATGTCGAGAACGCGCTCTTC
>JAGRBM010000042.1 GCA_020434085.1 Chrysiogenia bacterium
AGATTCAGGCCGCCGCGGCGGAGAAATCCGACATTCTCTACGACACGCTCAAGCCCTGCGACCTGCCCGAAGTAGGGCAGGGCGCGCGCCTTGCGCCGCTCAAGCTGGACATGGACGTGGCCGGCGCGGTGGCGCTCATCCCCATGGACGGCAAGGTGATCGACGCCGAGAGTGCCGACCTGCTGGGCACGACCATGGAATCGCTGCTCTACGCCCACTACCGCGGGATGCTGGCCAGCGAAATGCAGGTCGCCTCGACCGAGCAGTCCTACGCCGATCTCGAAGCGCAGAACCTGGAACTGCGCCAGGCCTACCAGCGCCTGCAGACGCTCGACCGCCTCAAGAGCGACTTCGTCGCCAACGTCAACCACGAACTGCGCACGCCGCTCACGGCGATCCTCGGCTTTACCGAGCTGCTCCAGCTCGACGAGGAAGACTTCAACGAAGACCAGAACGAGTCGATCGAGCAGATCCATCGCAAGGCCACGCACCTGCTCAAACTGGTGAGCAAGGTGCTCGTCTTCACCGAGACCAATGACGAGCGGCCGAACCTCAAGTTTTCGGAATTCGATCCACGCGAACTGCTCAAGTCCGTGATCGAATATCACAAGCCCTACGCCGCTGAGCGCGGGATCAAGATTCGCACCGCCGGATTCGACGCCGACATCACCACGATGGAAGCCGACCGCAAGAAAATTGAAGCCGTGCTCGACGGGCTCATCGACAACGCGGTAAAATTCTCACCCGATGGCTCGGCCGTGACGGTGATGATCGAGGCCACGCAGGACTCGAGCGTGGTGGATAACGCCTTCCTGGCCATGGCCGAATCGGGCCCCTCGGAGATCCTGATCCATGTCACCGATCAGGGGCCGGGCTTTACCAAGGAACAGATGAAGGAGATCTTCACCGATTTCCATCAGCTCGACACCAGCTCCACCCGCGAACACGACGGGCTGGGCCTGGGGCTCGCGCTGGCCAAGCGCGTGGTCGAACAACACACCGGCCGCGTGATGGTGGACTCGGCACCGGGCGAGGGCGCGCACTTCGTCATCTCCCTGCCCATCAAACCGCCGCCCGAGCTGCGCCAGGCGCCCAAGAAGAAGATCCTCATCGCCGAGCAGAGCGATTTCATCTTCGAGCTCATCGGCGGATTTCTGCGCGATCAGGGATACGAAGTCATCAGCGCCGTCGACGGTGCCGATGCGCGGCGAATCGTTTTGAGCCAGCCCATCGACCTGCTCATCATGGACCTGCGCCTGCCCGACCAGGAGGGCATCGTCTTCCTCGAAGAACTGCGCCGCGAACAAATGGCGCGCAGCCTGCCCATCGTCGTCGCCACCGGCGTCGACGACGAGGACATTCACGACCGCGCCTTCGACGCCGGCGTTCTCGATGTGCTGGTCAAACCCTTCACCCGCGAAATCCTGCTCGAATGCATCCGCGAACCGCTCCAGACGGAGTGGGACGAGGGCTGAGCTCTTCATCTTTGCTTGCGGAGCGCGTAGCGGTGCCCCAACTTCTTTCGTCTACGTCCACGTCCACGGGTGCCTGCGCGTCTTCTTCTCGTTTGTCGCGGACGTTTTACGTGGTCGTGGACGTGGACGATTCTTCCAAATAATCTGATCCGCCCATGAAATACCTCGACCACCACATCCTCGTCTGCACCGATGAATCTTCCTGCGCCCAGTTCGGCGCTGTCGCGGTGCGCGACGCACTCAAGGAAGAACTGCGCGCCAGGGGCCTGCGCCTTCGCTCGCGCGACGGGGCGTGCAGTTGCATGGGGCTTTGTCTCAAAGGGGTGAACGCCGTGCTCTGGCCCGAGGGCAAGTGGCTCGCCGACTTGAAGCTCGCCGACGTCCCGCGCCTCGTCGACTACCTCGAGGGCAAGGGCAGCGATCTCTCGGACCTCGAAGCCATCGCCGACGACAAGATCCGCGTGAAGCTGCAGGGCGGGTAACCCCGCCCTCTTTGTTATTTCAGAAACTTCGTATCCGGCGCCCTGAAGGGTGCGACGTCGTCGGCCAGGTCTTCGAAACCCGGGCGGCCCATGATGGCGTTGGCGTAGCGTTTGCCCACTTCGACGGCGGGCTGGTCGAGCGGGTTGACGCCGAGCAGCTCGCCCGCGAAGACGGTGGCGACTTCGAAGAAGAAGATCAGCTCGCCCATGGTGTGGGGATTGACGGCCGGAACGCGCAGGTCGAGCACGGGGACGCCGTTGCGGCAGAGCGCCGCCTTGGTGGCGTCGCGCTCGGCCTTCAAAAGCTCGCCGAGCTTGTGCCCGCCCAGGAAGGACATGGCCGCGTCTTTTTTGCTGCCTGCTACCGTCGGCGGAATGGCGACGTCCTTGCCCAGGTCCTCGACCGAGAGCAGGGTGACGAGCTTGTCCTTGGGCCCTTCGAGGTAGAGTTGGAGCTGAGAGTGCTGGTCGGTGGCGCCCATGGCGACGACCGGCGTGTAGCCGGCGTTGATGAGCTTGCCGGTGCGGGTGGTCCGCTTACCCAGCGATTCGGCCCAGAGCTGGGAATACCACTGGCCGAAGAGCTGCAGCCGGTCGCAGTAAGGCATCAGCACATTGACGGAGACCTTGTTCTTCTTGCCGAGCAGCTTGTGCGCGGCGGCGTAGAAATAGGCGGGGTTGTTCTCGACTTCGCCGTCTTCGCAGCGCGCGCGCATGGCGACCGCGCCCTCGATGATCTGCTGTCCCTGGATTCCCATGAGCGCGGCGGGGAAGAGTCCCACGGCGCTCAGCACGCTGAAGCGACCGCCCACCGAGGGCGGCACTTCGAGTGTGGCGATGCCTTCCTGGCGTGCCAGGCGGCGCAGCTCTCCGTCTTCGGGATCGGTGGTGAAGACGAAGTGGTCCTTCCACTTGGTGCCAAGCGCCTTCTGGAAGCGCTTGGCAATGATGTGGAGCTGCGCGGCGGTTTCCACCGTGCCGCCGGACTTGCTGATGCAGTTGACCAGCGTTTTCTTCGGGTCGAGCGCATCGAAGGTCGTGAGCACCGTGCCCGGGTCCACGTTGTCGAGGAACCACACGCGCTGCGCCTTTTTGGGTTTGGTCCTGAATGAGGCCGCCGAGCCGGGGATCGTTTCCGGGGCGAGCGCCTGCTGGAGGGCGCGCGCGCCCAGGGCGCTGCCGCCGATGCCCAGCACGACCAGATCGGTGAATTCCTTCTTCCAGGTCTGCGTCGCCACGCGGCGGGACTGCTTCCAGATGGCGGCGGAGGGGTCGGCCAGCTCATAGAAGCCCATGCGGCCCTTCTCGCGCTCGGTCTGGATCTGGCGGTGGGCCCGGATGGCCGTGGGCAGCAGGGATTCGAAATCCGCCGCGGTCAGGCCGCCAAGCGGCAGCTCCACGTCGTAGATCCAACGGGTATCGAGGCGTACGGGCGCGGGCGTGCTCTTGCTGGTTGCCATGCTGGCGTTCTCCGCTGGGGGCGGAGTGGATGGAGCGGCCGACTGGAGTAATTCCAGTGATTCCAACAGGTTACGGCGCGCGTGGCGCCGACTCCCCGGCCCGATGCGGGCGGCGGGCACGAAGTCCCCTGCACACCCTGAAAAAGCCCCCAGACCCCTCCAAAATGCACCGAAGCGGCGATCAAATCAAGGGGGTTTGCCTTTGGCGAAAGGCTGGGTTACAAGAGGAGCCTTTCCGCGTCGGGGAGCAGGTGGTGCGACCCCTACGTCAGTTGCTGACGGGCGGACAAACACAGAAAGATTGCAAGAGGATTTAGCCATGGCCAAGCGCTGTGAAGTTTGCGGCAAGGGACCCCAGTTCGGGAACAATGTTTCCCACGCCAACAACAAGACCCGCAAGAAGTGGAGTGCCAACATCCAGCGCGTGCGCGTGGTTGTTCCCGGCGGCACCACGCACAAGACCGTGTGCACCGCGTGCATTCGCGGCAACAAGGTCACCAAGGCCCCGCGTGTGAAGAGCTATTCGCGCAGCGAGCAGCCCGCGACCAGCTAGAGCTGCATTCTCCCGTGATATTCGAAAGCCCCCGGAATTCCGGGGGCTTTTTCTTTTGGGCGCGGGGCGGCTAGGGTTTCAAGGCGACTTGAAACTTTACGCAAGCAAAGCGGAGGGCCCAGCGCGTGGACGGCGAGGCCATCGACATCGACAATTCCCTCGCGCGCGTGGGCAAGTGGGTTTCCTGGCCCACGCATCCGCTCTTTGTGGGCACGCCGGTCTCGCTCTACGTGGGTATCCGCGCTTTTGGTGGCGTGAACTCCGAAGTCCTCGAGCTCATCGGCTGGATCGGCTTTCTCGGCCTGATTTTTCCCCTCGGTATCATCTATCTGCTCGAGCGCTCGGGCGTGGTCAGCGATTTCTTCCTGACGCGCCACGAAGACCGCAAGTGGTTCTACCCCATCGGCCTGGTGGATCTGGCGCTCATCTATCTGGTGTTTTCGGCCTACGGCGCGCCGACGGAGATTCTGGCGGTCGTGGCGGCGGGCGTGATCTCGGCGGCGGCGATGACGCTGGCCAATCGTTACGTGAAAGCCTCGCTCCACGCCGCCGGCAACGCCGGCATCGCCACGGCGCTGTGCTGGGTGGAGGGGCTGGCATTCTGGCCCATCTGGCTCTTGGTTGCGGCCGCATGCTGGGGCAGACTGGCATGTCGCGAACACCGGCCCGTGGAAATCGCGGTCGGCCTGGCGCTGGGAATCCTGCCCACCGCCGTCGTGATGACCTGGTATCTGGGAGAGCTGCACTGGTGAGTGGACCGACCCTGAGCGAGAGTGACGTGCTGGTAACGCGCGCCCACCTGGCCTCGCGCCTTCGCGCCTGGCAGGACGGCGAGCTGAGCGCCGAGGAACTGATGGAGTGGGCCGCCGCCCTGTTCGAGGAAGAACTGCTCGAATTCGACGATGTCGAAGACGAATACAACTCCGCGGCCAAGGAAGTCCTCAGCTTTGTCGAACGCATCGACATGAACCTCGCCCTGCCCGAAGACGTTCCCATCCATCTGAAGTTTCTTGAAGCCCCCCTCGGCGAATACGAAGACGCGTATGAGGAATGGCTCGACGACCTCGATGAGATCGATCTCGACGAGCGGCGCCAGAGGCTGCGCGGCGTGCCGCCCTACGCGCGCCATCTGAGGGACGACTGAGATGAACGGCGAAGCGCTCGGCTGGAGCTGGCTCGGCAGGGTCCCCTACGGGGATGGCCTCGCGCTGCAGCAGAAGCTTGCCGCCGAGCGCGAACGGGGCGAGGGACGCGACACGCTGCTGCTTCTCGAACACGATCGCATCTACACCGCCGGGCGGCGCACCGCGCCCGAGGAAATTCTCTGGAATCAGCACGAGCGTACCGCGCGCGGCATCGAGCTCATCAAGACCGACCGCGGCGGCAAGGTGACCTACCACGGTCCCGGACAGCTCGTGGGCTATCCCATCGTGGACATTCGCGGGCGCGAGATCGGCGTGCGCGCCTGGGTGGAACTCATCGAGCGCGCAATCATCGACGTGCTCGAACCGCTCGGCATTCCCGGCCAGATCGAATGCAACGAGCCGGGCGTGTGGCTTGGCAAGGCGAAGATCGCGGCCATCGGCATTCACGTGAGCCGCGGGGTCTCGCGCCACGGCTTCGCGCTCAACGTCGCGCCCAACCTGGGCGACTACAAGGGGATCGTGGCCTGCGGCCTGCACGGGCGCACGGTGACGAGCGTTGCCGACCAACTGGGCGATGCGCCTGACGTGCGCACCATGGGGGAGTGCGTGGCCCGGTCCATGGCCGCGCGACTGAATCTGGGCGAGGAAGAAATTCCCGCAAGCGAACTTGGAGCCGGCGCGGGCGTTTCCGTGCTCGGCGGGGTAAACTGACACAGACCACAACAGGTCAAAGCATGGAGGCGACAGGGCGATGTCGTTGGAGCGAAATCTCGAAAAAAGCGTGCTGATTGTTGGAGCGGGTCCCTCGGGCTCGGCAGCGGGGGCCATGCTGGCCAAGGCGGGCATCGACGTGCAGATCGTCGACAAGACCGACTTTCCGCGCGACAAGATCTGCGGAGACGGCATCAGTCCGCTCTCGCTCGAATGCCTGCGCGAGCTGGGCATCGATCTGGGTGAGCTTGACCGCAAGTACGACCGCCAGACTTTCGTGGGCCTGGTATCCCCGGGCGGCAAGCGCTGGCGGGCCAAATACGAGGGCTCGCCCGACGACCCCAATTCTCTGGACTACGGCCACGTCATCCCGCGCATGGACTTCGACAAGATGATCCTCGATCACGCGGTAAAAGCCGGTGCGCGCTTCGCGCCGGGCTGGAGCTTCGAGTCCCTCGAAGTCGAGCGCGAGTTCGTAAAATCCGTGACGCTCAAGAACGCAGACGGCGAGCGTGTCGTGGTGAAACCGAAGATCCTGCTCTGCGCCGATGGCGAGCACTCGCTGATGCGCAAGGCGCTCACCGGCGGCGAAAAACGCGAGCACGTGACGCTTGCCGTGCGCGGCCACGTCGACGGGCTCAAGAACCTGGGACAGGACATGGAGTTCCACTTCACAAAGGAAGTGGCACCGGGTTACGGCTGGATCTTCCCCGAGGGAGCAAAGGACCGCGCCAATATCGGTGTCTACATCCACACGAGCACGCTCAAGAAGAGCGGCATCTCCATGAAGGAACACTACGCCCGCTTCCTCGAGCGCACCGGCGGACCGGGGCAGATTCTCGAGGGCGCCAACCCCTGCGGCCCGGTGCAGGGCTATCCCATCACCTACTACGATCCGGCGCGCCGCGTGCATTTCGGCAACGCGCTGTTGCTGGGCGATGCGGCGGGCCTTGCCGATCCGCTCACGGGCGAGGGGATCTTCGAGGCCCTCTACTCCGGCCTTGCCGCGGCGCATGCGGCGCAGGAATGCCTGGCGGCCGGGGAGCAGGGTTCACTGGCCAGCTACATGGGCTCGCTGGCCCGCATGTACCTGCCGCTTCGCCGCCGCGGATTCTTCATCATGACGTTGCTCGACAAGATGCCCTATCTTGCCGACTGGATCTTCACTCGCTGCGCCGCCGACCCCAAGCTCTCCGAGCGCCTGTTCCTCGTCGTCACCGGCAACGGCAGCGCGTGGAACTTTTTCTCTCCCGCCGTGTGGGCGCGGATCTATTTCCCGTTCCTGTATCCAAGGGCGAAAGAACTGCCTGCGTGAACCAACAGGGGCGGGTAGACCCCGCCCCTACGAATGCATTG
>JAGRBM010000043.1 GCA_020434085.1 Chrysiogenia bacterium
CGCCCGGTCATCATTCCCACCGCCGATCCCGAGCAGTGTCTCGAAGGGCTCTATCATCGTGGCACGCAGGTGCCTGTCGTCATCGCCCCGCCGCATCCGATGATGGGCGGCTCGATGGAGGTTACGGTCCTCAACGAACTGGCCTATGCGTGCTTCAAACAGGATTTTCCCAGCATGCGTTTCAACTTTCGCGGGGTAGGGGCCTCGGCGGGGGAGATCAGCGCCGACATGGACTACGCGGTCGAGGACATGGGCTACGCGCTCGAGCAGCTTCTCGAAACCACCGATCAGCCGCGCGCCATCATCGGCGGCTATTCCTTCGGCTCCATCGCGGCGGCACGGCTGGCACTGGGCAATGCCCGCGCGCGGGCCGCGCTGCTCGTTGCGCCGCCGGTCGCACGCATGGACTGCGCCTTCATGGCCGGCCTCCAGGTGAAGACGCTCGTGGTGGCGGCCCAGATGGACGAGTTCGGCCCTCCCGAAAAACTCCAGGAACTCTTCGCCGACGCCGACGATGTCATCATTGAAGTTGTCCCGAAGGCCGACCACTTCTTCCAGAGTGGGCTGGCCGAGCTGGGCCGGATCGTACGCGAGTGGCTCGAGACTTTCTGAGAATCAGATCGGAATAATCAGCAGCGAATCGTCCGCCGTGCCCCAGACCCCGTCGATGCCGGGGTGGGTGGTGACGGCCAGGTTTGTGCCCACCGGAATGGTGGAGGCGCCGGCCCGCGAGATCGGATCGATCTCCACGCGGTTGACGCTCGGCGTGCCGAGGGGATCGGTGATGGAGATGACCTCGGTCCCCATTCCGCGGAGCAGGACTTTGAGGTTCGCGGTGGCCCCGGGGAAGATGCGCACGCGCGCATCGAGCGGGCTGAGCGGGCCGATGATCAAGCGCCCATCGGTGAGCGGCATGTCCGTGTCGAGATCGCTCAGGACGACAAATTCATCGTCGGCTGCGGCGTTGTTGGCAAAGACCGTGTCGGCGCCCGCGGTGGGAACCAGCGCGATCGTCGGCGAGAGAGGCACCGGCTGGGCCGAGTCGGACGTGGGCAGGTAGCGCACTTGCCGGGTCTGACTCAGCACGCCGCCGTCGCATTCGTTGGCCAGATCCATGCCCGTCTCGGGCGGGTTGGCATCCAGGAAGCTGATGTGGTTGATGACATCGTCGGACGTGCCCAGCATCAGGTCGAGCCCCACGCCGGCGACCACGGCCGCGTTGTCACCCATTACCGCTGCGCGGCCCTTCAGGCCCGCCAGGTGGCCGGGGCTCGGAATGAAGCAGAAATCGGGACTGCCCGTCCCAAGGTTGTAGAGCAGGGAGAGCTGGTCGTTGTTGTTGCCGAACTGGCCGTCGTTGCCGCCGGTGGAGATGAGCGCGCGCAGGTCGCCGCCGCCCAGGTCGTTGACGAAGATCGCCTGGCTGGCGACCGATTCGCTGAGCGGGCCCGCCATCAGGCTGGTTGCCGGCCCGGGCGTCGCGCCCAGGCTGGGAATGACATAGATGAGATCGGTGGAGTCGCCGAAGTTGCCGTCCACGTTACTGGAGCCGAGAACGGCTACGCCGCTTGCCCCGCCGATAATGGCCGGGCGCGAGAGGGCTGAGCTTGAGAGATATCCAAGGCACACGCTGCTTGAGAGGGCGGGGGTGCCGCCAAGGCCCGTTACCACGACGAATGCGTCGTCGATATCGCCGAGCGCCGGATTCGCGGCGCTCCCGGGGCAGGTCGCATCGCTGCCGATGGTGAGCGCCACGCTGCCCGAGTCGATGACCGCCGGGTGGGAGGCCTCCCCGCGCATGGGGCCCACGGTCAGGATGGAGACCGAGGGGGCCTGCGTGCCGCCGATTCCGGTAACCACGGCCAGCGCGTCGTCATAGCCGCCAAAGGCCGCCGATCCGGTAATCAGGTTGAGCCGCCCGTTGCTCGGAACGGTCGCAACGAAGGGATCGGCCGGGTCATCGCCGATCAGCACGATCGCGCCCATTTCGTCGAGCGCGATGAGCGGCTGGATGCCCAGGTTGATGGCGTCGGTGAGTGCCAGCGAGATTGCGGCGGCATCGGCCGGCGCGCCCGAGGCGATTTCGAAGTCCACGTCGTTGATGCTTACGCGATAGGCCGAATTATCGAGAATGGAACCCACGCTCACAAATTCGACCTGGAGGGTTTCCAGGTTCGTCCCGACGCTCAGGGCAAATGTTTCCGTGGCCGAGGCCGAGCGGATGATGAGCCGCTCCTGCTGCACGCTGGTTGTGACGTTGAGCGGGGTGGCGCCGATGGCGCTGGCGAGCCCCATGAGAATTTCATCGTTCGAGGCTGCGCCGCCCGAGGTGTAGTAGACCACCCGATTGTCGATGGTCAGGCTGTAGCGAAAATTGTTGATCGCCAGGCCCACGCCCACGGCGGAGATCTGGGGCTGCGCCGCGGCAACGCCCAGTACCAGGGTGGTCGGGCTGACCGGCACGGGCTGGCTCTCTTCGGAGGCGGAGAGGAACGGAATCGGCACGCGCTGCACGCGGCCGCCCGGCAGGTAGACGATCACGAGCTCGTCATCGCGGGTACGAAAAAGCCCGTCGCCGCCGGCGCTCCGGATTGCGACAGTCGATTCATCGAGCAGCACCGGGGTAAAGGCCTGATTGTTTTCGAGTCCGCCGACGCGGACGTAGCTCCAGGGAACGACGATGTCCTGCGTGCACGCCTGCAGCAGGGCAAGCGCCAGGATGATCGGCAAGGCCAGAGTTCTGTGAAAGCGTGTGTTCACGATAAATTTACGCCCGCGGTGGGGAGTCCCGTCCCAATGCCGGCAAGTCTGCCGCCGATCTGTATGACCAGGGCCTTGCCCCCATTGCCGGGCCCAGCCGATCCAACCTCGCGGGAATCCTACGTTTTTCCGAGTATATCGGCCCTTTGGCGGCCCGATCAATCGCCCCGGCACCCTCTTTACAATGGCTTACAGGGTTCTCCGGCCGATCGGGGGGCGATCTTTGCGCGGTGGGCATCACTGGGGTATAAGATGCCGAAACTTCAGGCGGTTCTCCGGCCCTGATCGGCGGACCGCCTCTACATTTCGGGCGGCTCCGCACCATCCCATGTCCATTCTGAAGAAGATTTTCGGTTCTCGAAACGAGCGCTACATCAAGAGCCTCCAGCCCGTGGTCACGCGCATCAACGAGCTGGAAGCCCAGTTCAAGCCCTTGAGCGATTCCGACCTCCGCGGAATGACGCTCAAGTTCCGCGAGCGGCTCGCCAAGGGCGAGACCCTCGACGACCTGCTGCCCGAGGCCTTTGCCGTCACCCGCGAGGCCGCCGTGCGCGTTCTCGGGATGCGGCACTTCGACGTGCAGCTCGTCGGCGGCATAGTCCTCCATCAGGGCAAGATCGCCGAGATGAAGACCGGTGAGGGCAAGACGCTGGTCGCGACCCTGGCGGTCTATCTCAATGCACTGAGCGGCAAGGGCGTTCACGTGGTCACGGTCAACGATTACCTGGCCCGCCGCGACGCCGAGTGGATGGGGCAGGTCTACCGCTTCCTCGGGCTCGACGTGGGCGTCATCGTCCACGGCATTTCCGACGAGGAGCGCAAGGCCGCCTACCGGGCCGACATCACCTACGGACAGAACAACGAGTTCGGCTTCGACTACCTGCGCGACAACATGAAGTATCGCATCGAGGCCTACGCCCAGCGCGAGCTCAATTTCGCCATCGTCGACGAAGTGGACTCCATCCTCATCGACGAGGCGCGCACGCCGCTCATCATCTCCGGCCCGACCGAAGACACGACCGATCTCTACTACAAGATCAACAGCGTCATCCCGCGGCTCAAGAACGAAGATCATTACGTCATCGACGAGAAGGCGCGCACCGCGCAGCTCACCGACGAAGGCGTGGAGGCGGTCGAGGGGCTCATCGGCGTCGACAACCTCTATGACGCCAGCAATATCGAGATCATCCATCATGTCAATCAGGCGCTGCGCGCCCACACGCTCTACCACCGCGATACCGACTACGTCGTGCGCGATGGTGAAGTCATCATTGTCGATGAATTCACCGGGCGCCTGATGTCGGGCCGACGCTGGAGCGACGGACTCCATCAGGCCGTTGAAGCCAAGGAAGGCGTTACGATCGAGAAGGAAAACCAGACCCTCGCGTCGATCACCTTCCAGAATTACTTCCGCCTCTACGACAAACTCGCCGGCATGACGGGCACCGCCGATACCGAGGCCGCGGAGTTTGCCCAGATCTACGAGCTCGAAGTCATCGTGATTCCCACGCATCGGCCGATCATTCGCAAGGACGACGCCGACCTGGTCTTCAAGACCCAGCAGGAGCGCGACGAGGCGATCATCGAAGACATTCGCGAAGCCCATGAGCGCGGTCAACCCGTGCTGGTAGGCACCACTTCCATTGAGAAATCGGAACTCCTTTCGCGCGCGCTCAAGAAGGCGGGTGTCTCCCACGACGTGCTCAACGCCAAGCAGCATGAGCGCGAGGCGGAGATCATCGCGCAGGCCGGTTCCAGCGGGGCGGTGACGCTCTCGACCAGCATGGCCGGACGCGGCACCGACATCATGCTCGGCGGCAATCCCGAGGCCCTCGCGCTCCATCGTTGCAGCGATCCCGAGGACGAGGCCGAATACCAGCGCGAGCTGATGGCGGCCAAGGCCGAGTGCGAACGCGACAAGGAAAAGGTACTCGCCGCCGGGGGCCTGCGGGTCGTCGGTACCGAGCGCCACGAATCGCGGCGCATCGACAACCAGCTCCGCGGCCGCTCGGGACGCCAGGGCGATCCGGGTGCCTC
The DNA here is from genome assembly GCA_020434085.1 of Chrysiogenia bacterium. Classification (NCBI taxonomy): domain Bacteria; kingdom Pseudomonadati; phylum Chrysiogenota; class Chrysiogenia; species Chrysiogenia bacterium. The sequence continues at coordinate 4,798 of JAGRBM010000043.1, forward strand.
GCGCTTCTACCTCTCGCTCGAAGACGACCTGCTGCGCATCTTCGGCGGCGACCGCATCAAGGGCATGATGGAGCGCCTGGGACTCGAAGAGGGCGAGGCCATCGAGCACAAGTGGCTCAACAAGGCCATCGAGAATGCCCAGCGCAAGGTCGAGGGCCACAATTTCGATATTCGCAAGCACCTGCTCGAATACGACAACGTGATGAATGACCAGCGCGGGGTGATCTACACGCAGCGCCGGGAGACGCTGGAAGTCGAGGACGTTTCCGAGGACATCTGGAAATTTGTCGAGGATGTTCTGGAGACCACTGCGCTCGCCCATTGCGATGAGCGTGGCTACGTCGAGGACTGGGATCTCGAGGGGCTCAACGACGCCCTGCGCGTCACGTTCAATTGGGATATCAACCTCACCAAGGAAGCCGCCGGCGACCGGAACTTCTCCGAGTTCTTCGACTTCCTCAACGAGGAACTGCGCAAGCACTACAAGGACCGCGAGGCGGAGATCGGTGCCGATACGCTTCGCCAGCTCGAAAAATGGCGCTGGCTGGTCAACATGGACACCGCCTGGAAGGACCACCTGCTGGCGCTCGATCGCCTGAAGGAAGGCATCGGGCTTCGCGGTTACGCGCAGGTCGATCCCAAGCAGGTCTACAAGAAGGAAGCCTTCGGGCTCTTCACCGAGCTGGTGGGCACGATCAAGCAGAACACCGTGCGCGACCTGTTCCACGTGCGTCTTCGCCGTGAGGAAGAGATCGAAGAAGAGCGCGCCAAGCGCGCCGAAGCGGTCAAGCGCCTGGCGGCTAGCCACGGCGGCGACACCGACGCTCCCAGGGAAGCGCCCAAGAAGAAGCCGATGCGGCGCACCCAGGAAAAAGTGGGCCGCAACGACCCCTGCTGGTGCGGAAGCGGGAAGAAATACAAGCACTGCCACGGCAAGGCGGGCGCTGAGCCCGCCGCCGACGCCGGCGAGTAGCGCTGGCTCTTACGCATAACTATCTGAAATAACAGAGATTATCCTGTCCGGGAAAGTCGCGCCCAGCGGCGGTGGGATATCCCACTTGACTATATTTCCCACTTGCATACCATGGACTGCGTTGATTGCGTTGCGAAAGCAGGTGGTATTGATGGGAACTGCGATTACAAGCCCCGAAAAGATCCTCCGACCCGATGACAAGGGCCGCGTGGGATTGGGTAGTTTCATTAAGGAGCTGCAGCGCCATTTAGGGCAACTGAGCGGTTTTGCCGTGCATATTGAAAATTCCAGAATCGTGCTCAGTCCGCGGGTGGAACGAGACCCTCTTGCGCCCGATACGCTGGTGCTCAGCGATGCTGATCGCGACGCGTTTCTCGAAGCGCTCGCCAATCCTCCCGAGCCGAATGAGGCGTTGAAGCGAGCCTTCAAAAAATACCGGGATTCCCAGTCGGCTGAATAAGTGCAGAAAAAGCCAATCGTAGTCTCACTGGCGGATTGCGAGGACATTGACCGCGCGTCATTCAATTGCGGCGTTGCGGCGCTCGATCAATGGTTTGCCAATCAGGCCGGGCAAGCGCAGCGGAAAGGCCTGGCCAAGGTTTGGGTTGCTACGGAGAGGCACAGTCCTGCGGTTGCAATTGGGTACTCTTCTCTGACCGCCTTGTCATTGCCATTTGAGGATGCGCCTGCCGCCCTGCGCAGGCGCATGCCGAAGAAACCGTTACAGGTCATACTGCTCGCACGTTTGGCGGTCGACCAAAGGCACCAGGGGCGCGGAATCGGCAGGCAGCTTCTCATGGACGCCATCGACCGAACCTGGCGGGCAGCCAGCCAGGTGCCCGCGAAGGCGCTGGTGGTCCATGCCAAGGATGAGACCGCCGCCGCATTCTATGAGAAATATGGATTTTTGCGCTTTTTTGACGGCTCGCTTCATCTGTTCCTTCCCATGGGAACTCTGGAACTGCTGATTGAGGCAGACTAGCGGCCCAGCCTTGAAGCTCCCCGGCAGGAGGGGCTAGAGTCAGCGACAAGCAAGCCGCCCGGTAGCGGGCGGCGCGGGAGAGAGAAATCATGATTCACGATACTGTCGGTGGCGGCCTGGTCGGCGCCCTCATCATCTTCGGCGGAATTTACGCTGGAATCGTCTGCGGCGCTTCCATTGCGCTGAGCCTGCTTGCCAAGAACGTCAGCAAGCTTCAGGGCGGGGGCGACTCCGAAGCGGCTCAGGAAGAAGCCGCCGCATGAGGCGCGCACGCGCTGCACTGCTCGTTCTGGCAGCGTTGCTGTGCGCGGGCTGCGGCGCCAAGGCGCCCGATCATCCCGAGGAACTCAAGATCCAGGTCATGAAGTTCCTTCGCGAGGTCGAGCTCAAGGACTACGACGGCGCAGCCAGTCGCATTCATCCGACCAAGCGCGCGGCCTTTGTCGGGTGGATCACCAACGACGCGGAAAAGGTTCACTTCACCAACTCCCAGATCCGTGTGCTTCCGACCGAGGACGAACTCGACAAGATGCCCGAGGACAAGCCCAAGAAGGCCAACGTCATCGTCTCGCTCGAGTATTTCCGGCTTCCCTCCACGGAGGTGAAAAAAGAAGTGCGAACCCAGGTCTGGCTCTTCGACGAAGACTACGAACGCTGGTATTTGCTTGAGGGCTGGGAGCCATGAAAAAAGGCGGGTCATCGACCCGCCTTTTTTGATTGTGCGTTGATTTCTACTGCTCTTTGGGCGGCGAGGAATTTTCTTCCAGATCGGTCTCGTCCATTCCCTGCGATTCCATCTCTTCGGGCGCGGCCTCTTCGGCCGGCGCTTCCATGGGCTCCTCGACGGATTCCTCGGCCGCGGCGTCCTCGCTCATTGGTTCTTCATCCATGGACTCTTCGGGCGCGGCAGGCTCTTCGGATGCGGGTTCTTCGGGCATCGCCTGATCGGCATCCTCGTCGGCGGGCTCTTCCATCTCTTCAGCCGGGGCGGGGGCGTCGGCTGGAACTTCTTCCATGCCGGCCTCGGGCTCTTCCATCTCCTCGGGTGCGGCCTCTTCGGCCGGGCCGTTCATGGACTGCTCCATCTGCGTCGGCTGCCCCATCTTTGCCTTCTCGCGCTCTGCCGCGTGCTCAAGGGCGCCGTCGGGAGCTTCCGGGTAGAACTCAAAGGTGTAGACGAACTCGACGGGCTCGCACTCGCACTCATCGAAGTGGAACTCGCTCACGATTTCGAGAAAGCGGTCTTCGAATTCGGGTAGCATGAAGTCGCGCTCGAGCAGATCCACCTGGGAAACGGTGCCGTCTTCTTCGACGCGGACCCGCACGCGGTAGCGGTTGGTGTAGTAGCGATAGAGGCCGCGGGTGCGGATGGCCAGCAGGCGCAGCTCTTCGGACTGCTCACGCACCTGGCGGGAGAGCTCGTCAAAGCTGCGCGGGCCCTCCACATCGCCGGAGACGGGGGAAACCACCTTCGCTCGCTGGACCGCCACGCAGCCACTGGTCGTGACGACAAACAGGGCGAGGGCCAGAGCGAGGAGGGTGCGAAAATTCAAGTAATTTACTTTAGTCATGGGCCGAATGATGGCGCCACGCAGCGCGATTCGTCAAGGGTTGCGGCAACTTGCCCCCTCCGGCCGGCCGGTCCGGTGGGCTCGGGGGCCTTTGACCACACCTGTGGCCATCGCTAGGCTGGGGCGCCGTGACAGGAACACCAAATTCCGGCCGCCACGTACGTGTGCGGTTCGCCCCGTCCCCGACCGGGCCCCTCCATCTGGGCGGCGCCCGCACAGCCCTGTTCAACTGGCTCTACGCGCGAAATCAGGGCGGCACCTTCGTGCTGCGCATCGAGAATACGGACACGGTTCGCTCCAGTGAGGCCTACGAAGACAGCATTCTGAGCGACCTGCACTGGCTGGGACTCGACTGGGAAGAGGGCCCGAAGATGGGCGGTCCCTATGGTCCCTATCGCCAGGACGAGCGGCTTGAGATCCACAAGCAGGCGCTGGCAGAGCTCCGCGAGCACGGGGCGGTCTATCCCTGTTTCTGCTCCCAGGAACAGCTCGAAGCCACCCGGCGCCAGCAGTCCGCCAAGGGCGAGCCCCCGCGCTATCCGGGCACCTGCAGGGGGCTGGACCCCGATGTGGCGAGGGATCGCATCGACCAGGGGCAGAAACACACCTGGCGTTTTGCCCTTCCCGGCGGCGACTACATCGTCAAAGACCTCATTCGCGGCGATGTGAAGTTCAACCTCGCCGATCTGGGCGACTTCGTCGTGATGCGAACCGATGGAACCTTTCCCTATCTTTTTGCATCTGCAATAGACGACGCCCGGATGCAGATTACCCACGTGCTCCGGGGCGAGGACGGTCTCTCGAACGCGCCGCGACAGGCGGTGCTGATCGAGGCCCTGGGGGAGGCGCCGCCGGTGTTCGGCCATTTGCCGCTGCTGCTCGATCCTGAAGGAAAAAAGCTCGCCAAGCGCGATCCCTCCTTCACCCTGGAAGCCCTGCGTGAGCGGCAGGTACCCCCCGACGCCCTGTTCTCCTATCTGGCCGGTCTGGGGTATGCGCCCGCCGCCAAGGGGGACATGACCAAGGAAGAACTCATCGAGAGCTTCGACCTCAGCAAGATTTCCAAGAGCCCGGCCCGCGTGGATGCGAGCGCGCTCGAATACGTTGCCGGTCGCCACGTGCGCGATCTCTCATTGGAGGAATTCGTCCGACAGGCCCGCGAGCGGCTGGCCGACGTCGGGATCACCTATCCCGAGACCCCGGTGCTCGATGAGGCGCTCTCCGGGGCCTTCCAGACCGACGTGCGCGACTGGCGCGAGCTTGAGGCCGCTGCCCGCGAGCTCGAAGAGGGCTGGACCGACGTCGCCGAGGAAGAACGCGAAGTCTTCGGTGAGGAGACCGCCCTGCGGGTTCTTCGCGTCGCCGCCGGCGTGAACGAGGAAGTGCCCGCCGAAGACTGGTGCGGCGATACCCTCATTGGGGCATTGCGCAAGGAAGTCTCGGAGGTTAAAGGACGCAAGCTGTACGGTCCGCTCCGCGTGGCGCTCACGGGGAAACTCGGCGGACCGGAACTCAAACATCTGATTACGCTGCTGGGGCGTGAACGCGTGCGCGAGCGAGTCTCACGCGCGCTGGCCCAGCTTCATCAGGACGACTAGGACGATCACCATGGCCCTCCGCCTCTACAATACGCTGACCCGCAAGGAAGAAGACTTCGAACCACTTCATGAGGGCAAGGTCGGCATGTACGCCTGCGGCGTGACCGTTTACGACCGCGTGCACGTGGGACACGCCCGCTCGGCCGTGGTGTACGACGTCATTTTCCGCTACCTCAAATACAAGGGATACGACGTCACCTTCGTCCGCAACTTCACCGACGTCGACGACAAGATCATCAAGCGTGCCAATGAAGAGGGCGCGACCTCCGAAGAAATCGCCGAGCGCTACATCGCGGCCTATCACGAGGACATGGGACCGCTCAACCTGCAGCCGCCGACCATCGAGCCCAAGGCCACCGAGCACATGGCGCAGATCATCAAGCTCATCGAGCGGCTGATCGAAAAGGGCGCGGCCTACGAATCGGGCGGCGATGTCTTCTTCGCCGTGAAGAAGTTTGACGGCTACGGCAAGCTCTCGGGCAAGGACATCGACGAGCTCGAGAGCGGCGCGCGCATCGACATCAATGAGCTCAAGGAAAACCCGATGGACTTCGCGCTTTGGAAGTCTGCCAAGCCCGGCGAACCCGCCTGGGATTCTCCCTGGGGCAAGGGCCGCCCGGGCTGGCACATCGAGTGCTCGGCCATGAGCATGAGCCACCTCGGAGAGAGCTTCGACATTCACGGGGGCGGCAACGACCTCGTGTTTCCCCACCACGAAAACGAGATCGCCCAGAGCGAGGGCGCCACGGGCCACCACTACGCCAAATACTGGATTCACAACGGCATGGTGGTGCTCAACAAGCAGAAGATGAGCAAGTCGACGGGCAACTTCTTCACCCTGCGCGACGTGCTGGAGAAGTATCACCCGGAAGTGCTGCGCACTTTCATTCTGGGGACCCAGTATCGCAAGCCCATCGACTTTGCCGAGGACTACGTGCGCGACGCCGAGTCGGGCCTGCGCAAGCTCTACGAAACCATCCGTGCCTGCGAGCGCATCCTTGAGCAGGAATGCCCGAACATGAAGGGGCCGGCGGAGCCGACCGAGGAAGAGACCGCACTTCTGGAACGGCTGGCCGCGCTGCCGGCGGAGTTCGAGGAGAAGATGGACAACGACTTCGACAGCGCAGGCGCCCTGGGACGCGTGCAGGCCCTGCGCGGCGAGGTGAACGGCTACCTGTTCGCCCACAACTTCGAGTGCACCCCGGTTTCCTGCAAGATCTGTCGCGGGTTTCTAAATGCGCTCGATCTGCCGCGCAAGGTGCTGGGGATCCTCTCGCGCCCGGCCGAGGAATTCCTGGCCGAGCTCGAAGCCCGCGTCGCCGACGAGGCCGAGATCAGCCCGGCGGAGATCGAAAAGCTCATCGCCGACCGCAACGCCGCCCGCACCGGCAAGAACTACGCCGAGGCCGACCGCATCCGCGACGAGCTGGCCGCCCACAATGTCGAGATCAAGGACGGCCCCGGCGGCACCGAGTGGCGCTGGCGCACCTGAGCTTCCAATGAGAGAAATAAAAAGGCCGCCCGATGGGCGGCCTTTTTTGTAGACGGTTTCGTCGCTTACGGCGCCGGGGCGAAGTGCCAGTTGGGGCCGCCGATCATGGGCGGGTCGATGCTCAGAAAGAACTCCACGGGCTGACCGGTGGGCTTCTGCATAATCACTTGCCAACCGCCCTCAACAATGATGACGTTGGTTTCGTTGACGGCTTCATCGTAGGTGTCGGTCATTTCGTCGAAAGTGAAGCTGATCGTATTCATTGCATCGTCCTCGACGGAAATTACGCCGCCGGCGGTGACGCTGATGCTGTAGGTATTGGTCTCGGTAAAGGTCATATCGCCAGAATCGGCGGTATCATTCGCCACATACATGTAGTTCGCGGCGTTGGCACTGAAGAACGACGAGGCGCCGCCGGTCATGCTGCCTCCGCCGTCGGGGTCGGGGGCCTCGCCGAAGTCCAGGCCCACGCAGGCGGCGTCTTCGGGGAAGTCCCAGGTGATCGTATCGTCGATCAGCAGGCAGAACTGCGGGTTGTCGTCGGCCACCCGGATGACCTGCAGAATGCCCCACTCGCGGTAGATGGTCGCCATCAGCCCGTCTTCGGGAATGGCGACGCGGCCGGTGAACTCTGTCTCGAAGCGGTCGATGTTGGGATCGAACTGGAAATCCAGATTGGCCATGTCGCCGGGAAGCTGAACCGAGCCACTCTGGTCGACGAGGATCTCATAGCTCTCACCGTCGGTGAAGGTGTCGTCCATGGTGTCGTCGCGGTCATTTGCGATGAGGTCGACCTTCACGTCGATGCCCTGGAAAAGCAGATCGGCGTCGCTCGGGCCGTTGGGGTTGTCGGTATTGTTGCCCAGATAGCCCTGGCTGAAGTGGCTGACGATGGCGCAGCGTCGCCAGATGTTTTCTTCAGGGTTGTAGGGCAGAAGGGTCTCTTCAAAAGTCTGGCGGCTGAAGCTTGCGGAATTCAGGTTGGTCCAGAACAGGCCGGAGGTCGAAGCCACGTTGGGGTTCTGGGCCTTGAACTCGAAGCACACCTTGATCGGGTTGGCGAAGACCAGACCCTCGGGCTCGAAGGAATAGAGCTGGGTGAACGAGCGCGAGCCCTGGGGAGTCTTCCCCTCCAGGTTGATGGTGATCTCCGTATCGGAGGCCAGATCGCCCGGGGCGAAGATCAGAATCGCGTCCAGAAACCGGAACTCGCCGCCTTCGGCAGAGGTGATGGTTTCCGATTTCGTGGTGATGATGATCGGGTCATTGCCGCAGCGGGCCGTGCCGGTCGTCAGTGTCACGAAAAAGGCCAGAGCAATAAACCACCCACGTAGTCCAGCGGGCGCACGACGGATCGAATCCATGATGAGAACTTCCTCCCCGAATCCAGGCTAGAGGCCTTCCCCCGAAGACCGAAACGGCTGCCGGGCAGCCGCGCAGCACTCTAGCCCAAGAATGGTCCCTTGGCTGTACCCCAATTTTCCGCTGGAAAACAGCCGGAAGTCGCCATTTCACGCAAAACAAAGGCCGCCTCTGGGGCGGCCTTTGCGTAGAATCAATGCCGATGCGGCGTTAGGGCGCCAGGCAGCTTGCGGCATCATCCGGGTCGAAATCGTAGGAAATCGAGCCATCGGCCGTAATCTGCGTAAAGGTGCCCAGCGAGAAGGTCTCGTTGGTGAATTCCAGCAGGAGCTCGTCGCGGGGCGTGGCGCCGCAATCGGGTTCGCACCAGATCACGCTCTGAATCACATCGCTGTCGACAAAGACCGACGGCGGGATCTGCGTGCCGACCGTCGAATCGAAGTTCCAGTCGAAAATGTAGGTGTCGGTCGGGCCGCCCTTGGCCGACTGGGGCTGGCCGCCGGTGAAAACATCCAGGGTGGCGGTGCCGTTGGCGGCGATTGCAACCGAGGCGTCCGCCGAGCAGGCCGTGTAGATCGGGTCCTGCACGCTGTCGTTGTCGGTGACCAGCGTGATGGGCTCTTCATAGGGGTCGTTCTCGACCACGAATCCCATGCCGTTGGTATAGAGCGGGCCTTCCATGCCGACCGTGCCGGTGGCGTCGAATCGCCAGATGATGCCGTTGTTGGCCGCGTCGGTGTCCGAGAGGACGAAGAACAGCGGGCCGCCGGGCATGATGGGCTTCTCGACCACCAGTTCCCAGCCATTGCGTACCATGGTGACGCGGTCGTAGAAGATCGTCGTGACGAAGGCATCGTCGATCTCGGCGCCGAAATCGAACACCAGGTCGGCTCCTTCGGTCGGAATGGTGACCGTCGGCATCGTCATCGAGGTCGCGTCGACGACGGTGATGGCATAGGGATCGTTGTTGATGAAGGTCGCATCGCCCGTCAGGTTGATGTCATTGGCGTCGTAGTCGTAGGTGGCCTCGGCATTGGCAAAGAAGGTCTCGGGATCGCCCACGCCCATGTCGCTGCTGTTGGCATCGCGGTTCCGGTCGCCGATATAACCGCGGCTGAAGTGGCTGACATCGCCGCAGAACACCCAGTTGTCGAGGTTGGGGTTCGGGTTTGTGAACGACTCTTCGTCGTCGTCCGTATAGAGCGCCGGGAAGCCCGTATTGGCCATGATCGGGGCGAAGACATCGGTTCCCTGGTTGGTCCAGAAAAGCTGGGCGTCGGCGGCCTGCATCGCGTCTTCTGCGTCGAAGACGAAGCAGGCCGTCGCAGCCGGGGAGAACTTCAGGCCCGCGGGGCCGAAGGAGAGCATCCCGGTGAAGGAATTCTTCACCAGCATGTCTTCTTCGTCGTAGGTATCCTGGGGCGTCGCTTCATCTTCGATGCTGATGGTGATGAGCACGTGATCGCTGATGATGATGCCGGGGTTGCCGGGCGCGGTTGCCGCGCCTGCGGGGATGTAGAGCCAGCCGCCACCGGGAAGCGGGATCGTGTTTGCGACCCGCACGTCGATTTCTTGATAAGTCGCCAGTGGGCCAATAAACAGCGGTGAATCCCCGCAACTGCTGGTCAGTACGACCAGAAACGTGGCCAGAATGGCGCCAAAGGCACGCGCAAAAGCACGCGAACACAAGTGTCCGGTTCTCATGATGAGTAAACTCTCCTCCCCGAATTCAGTCCCGAGAATCACTCCCCCAGGAATCGGCGGCATCATAGCGGCTTTTGGCCCCAAATGCCGAATGGACCGGAATTTTCTTGGGGGGCCCGTTTCTCCCCGTCTGGGGCGGGTTCTGGGGCCGGGGTCCACTCGCACACCGGGACAGTGCGGAATCTGTCGGATGTTGCAAGGCTGTGATTGCTGGGCAGCGCAGGGGCGAGTATTCTGCCCGCCATGGCCGGTAGCTTGAGTTCCAGGTTGATCGCACCGCTGGTGCATCGACAGACCCAGGAGCGCATTTCCTTTGTGATGGAAGTGCCGATTTTTGGTGGGCTCTCGGCCCTTCAGGCCGGGCGTTTGCTGACACACTGTGTGGAGCGCAAATACGAGCCGGGCGAGACCATCTTCGAGGAGGGGGACATGGGCAAGGCCCTGTTCCTCGTGCTTTCGGGGCGGGTCAACATCACCAAGAAAGTGAAGGGCGGCGATGAGGAAATCGTCCTCGTCACGTTGGAGTCGGGCAGCTACTTCGGCGAGCTCGCCCTGCTCGATACCCTGCCGCGTTCGGCCGGCGCAAAGGTGCTGGCGCCGACCCACGTTCTGATTCTCTACAAGACAGACTTCGATACTCTGATCGAGCGTCGCGCGGACATCGGCATGCCGGTGATGCGGACCATCGCGCAGGCGCTCTCCGGCCAGCTTCGGCGTATGAATGAAGAGCTCGCCCGTTCGCGCGAGGGCCACAGCGAATGACCCCGGTTTCTGATTCGCCCGAGGCACGGATCGAGCGCTGGATTCGCTTCGGCGTTCTGCTGGGCGCCGCGTTGGTGGCCGGCTGGGCCTTCCACCTGCTGCGCGACATCCTGCTGCCGTTTGTGGTGGCGATCATCGCGGCCTATGTGCTCAATCCGCTGGTGCTGGCGCTCGAAGCGCGGGCGGTCCGCCGGGAGGTCGCTGTTACCGTCCTCACGGTGTTTTTCACGCTGATCATCGTGGGGGTCGGCGTGCTGACCTTGCCCGTCATCATCGATGAAATCGAGCGCCTGCAGAAGATCCTTCCCACCGCGCTGGTGAGCGCAAAGCTGACCCTGCTACGCATCGAGGAAATGGCCGCGCAGGAATACCCGATCCTTGGCGGGCATGACCTGGTCAAGCAACTCTTCGACGGACTCAACGCCAACATCGCCGGACTGGGCGGAACGATTCCCAAATGGATGGCGAGCAACTCGACATCCCTCGTGATGGTGATGCTGCTCCCGTTTTTTGTTTTCTTCCTGCTTCGCGATGGCGAGCGCTGGATCCAGGAACTCTACGACGCGCTTCCGCACCGCTCAGTGGAGACCGTCATCAGCCTGATGCGCGAGTTCAATGTCTCGCTCGGTGGATACCTGCGCAGCCTGGTGATCGACGCGCTGCTTGTCGGCACGATGGTGGCGCTGGGGCTCGGCGTAGCGGGTCTCGACTACGCAATCCTGGTGGGCGGAATTACGGGCATCGGAAATCTGGTCCCCTACCTGGGTCCGGTCCTTGGGTGGAGCGTCGCGACCGTGGCGGCCATTTTCCAGGCAGATGCCTCGGGCTGGCTGGTGGTGCAGGTGGCCATTGTGTTCGCAGTGGTGAAGACCTTTGACGACTGGCTGCTCCAGCCGCTGCTTGTCGGCGCCGGCGCCCACGTGCATCCGGTGCTGGTGGTGCTCTCGGTCTTCATCGGCGGCCACGTGCTGGGACTGATCGGCATGGTGATCGCCGTGCCGGTGACCGTGATCATTCAGGTCTCGCTGCAGATTTCATTTGAACGCTATCGCTTTGCAGCCGATCCTGATCGTTCGGTCGCCCTGCCACCCGAGCGGGTCATCATCTAGTATCGCGGAATCCGCAGGAGAGACATCCTTGAACCGAACCGCTACGCAACTTCTGGTTTTGATGGTTTTTGCCGCGACGCTCGTGCTCGGCCTGCCGGGCCGTGCCCATGCCGGTCGCTTCGATCGCGCGGGCACCTGGAACGGTGAGCTTGGCGTCGGCGCCTTCATCCTCGACGATGAGAGCGGCTTCTCGGTGAGCGGCCGCGCGCGTTACTACTTCACCGATCACCTGGCGGTCGGTCCGGCGGTCACGGCGGGCTTTACCGACAATATCAAGGTCTACAACCTGCGGATGCTGCTTCGGATGGGCACGGTGCTGGGCGAGAAAAGCAGCAGCCCGTTCGAGATCTACGCCGAGGCCGGCGCCGGTGCCATCATCTTCGACTATGACGCCAACCCCACGGCGATTCCGCCCACGCTGGCGAGCACGGATACCGCGCTGGTCATTCCCTTCGGCGGCGGCTTCGTCTGGCACATTGCGCCCGGTTTCGGCATTCAGGGCGGCGCCCTGATGAACGTGACCACCGACAGCCGCGAGGAATTCTATCCGGAGTTCTTTGCAGGCATCTTTTTCTAGCTCCAGTTCTCCGGTTTCCTGCATCGAAAGTGTTCTATACTGCGAGGTTCCCGAAATCGTTCGGGAAGTGAGCACACGTCCAGATGGTTGAATACAAACAGGAAAACCGCTTCAAGCTCGTCAGCGGGTTCAAGCCCGCCGGTGACCAGCCCCAGGCCATAGAGAGCCTGATGAAGGGCTTGCGCGAGGACCGCCGCGCGCAGACCCTTCTGGGAGTGACCGGTTCGGGCAAGACCTTCACCATGGCCCATGTCATCGAGCAGTGGCAGCGCCCCACGTTGGTGATGGCCCACAACAAGACGCTGGCCGCGCAGCTCTACGGTGAGTTCAAGGAACTCTTCCCCGACAACGCCGTTGAGTATTTCATCAGCTACTACGACTACTACCAGCCCGAGGCCTACATCCCGACGTCCGACACCTATATCGAGAAGGATTCCTCGCGCAACGACGACATCGACAAGCTTCGTCACTCGGCTACGCGCTCACTTCTGGAGCGCAACGATATCATCATCGTGGCCAGCGTCTCGTGCATCTACGGTATCGGTTCGCCCGATGCCTATCAACGGATGATGTGCTTTATCGAGAAGGACGAGATGATCACCCGCGATCAGGTGCTGCGAAAGATCGTTGCCATCCAGTACGACCGCAACGAGTTCGACTTTCATCGCGGTACCTTCCGCGTGCGCGGCGATGTGGTGGAAGTATTTCCCGCGTGGGAGAAAGACATTGCCATCCGCATCGAATTCTTCGGCGACGAGATCGACCGGATCTCGGAGGTCGATGCGCTGACGGGCCGCCGGGTGAAGGATCTGGAGAAAGTCGCGATCTATCCGGCGACCCACTACGTGGTGGAACCCGCGGCCAGGATGCGTGCCATCGAGGCCATCAAGGCCGAGCTGCGCGACCGGCTCGAAGTGCTCTACAAGGCGAACAAGCTTGTCGAGGCCCAGCGCCTGGAACAGCGCACGCTGCACGACCTCGAAATGCTCGCCGAGGTGGGAACCTGCCCGGGCATCGAGAACTACTCGCGTCACCTGACCGGACGCGAGGAGGGCGAGGCCCCGCCGACGCTGATGGATTACTTCCCGAAGGATTTTCTTCTCATTGTCGATGAGTCGCACCAGACGGTGCCGCAGATCGGCGCCATGTATAAGGGGGACCGTTCGCGCAAGGAGACTCTGGTGGAGTACGGCTTCCGTCTCCCGTCGGCGCTCGACAATCGCCCGCTCAAGTTCGCGGAGTGGGAGGGCAAAATTCGCAACGCAGTCTTCGTCTCCGCGACGCCTGCAGATTGGGAGCTGCGACAGTCGGGCGGCGAGGTGGTCGAGCAGATCATTCGTCCCACGGGCCTTGTAGACCCCGTTGTCGAAGTGCGCCCGGCCGGTGGCCAGGTGGACGATCTGCTCGGAGAGATCCGCAGGATCGTCGCCCGCAAGGCCCGCGTGCTGGTAACCACACTGACCAAGCGCTCGGCCGAGAATCTCACCGAGTATTACAATGAGGTCGGCGTGAAAGTGCGCTACCTGCACTCGGATGTGGACTCACTTGAGCGTGTGGAGATCATCCGCCAGCTCCGGCTCGGGGAGTTCGATGTGCTCGTGGGAATCAACCTGCTGCGCGAGGGGCTCGACCTGCCCGAGGTGGAACTCGTTGCCATTCTCGATGCCGACAAGGAAGGCTTCCTCCGCGGGGAGACTGCGCTCATCCAGACCTTCGGCCGTGCCGCGCGCAACCTGGACGGACACGTCATCATGTATGGCGATACCATCACCCGGTCGATGGAGCGCGCGATGGAAGAAACGAGCCGCCGCCGCGCCCGGCAGACCGCCTACAATGAAGAGCACGGCATCACGCCCCAGAGCGTGCGCAGCGAGATCAAGAACCTGCTCGCGAACATCTACACGGCCGATTACGTCGATGTGACCGGTCCCCTGCAGGTGGCGGAGGATCAGGCCGAATACATCAGCCCCAAGGAAATTCCCGCCCGGGTGAACAAGCTCGAAGCCGAGATGAAGAAGGCTGCCAAGGACCTCGACTTCGAGCGGGCCGCCGAGCTGCGCGACGAAATTTCGCGTCTGCGCGAGTTCGAGCTGCGGGTGGGCTAAGTGCCGATGTGCTAAATTGGCAGATTATCGGAATTACTGAATATCAGATACTCTGATTGACAGACTATCTGGATTTTGCTAGCATTCCGTTCAAGATGGCGAAGCGACCAAAAAAATACCCAACGGACGACTCTGCCAAAGGGGCGGACCGCATCGAAGAAGCGGCTGTGGCGTATCTGCCCACGCCGGTTGAGCAGACTACTGTCCGTGTCGGCAAGCGCGGCACTTTGGTATTGCCCGCGCGGCTTCGCCGGCGGCTTGGAATTGGCGAAGACTCCCTGCTCGTGGCAGAAGAACTCGCCGGGGGTATTTTGCTTCGGCCCGCGGTGGCCGTGCCCGTGGGCGGGCCGCTGCCCGAAGAACTTCGAACGGCCATGGAGGCCCAGGGGGCTGAACCCATGAAACTCTCATTCTCTGGAATTGGGGACAGCGGTCGCACGGACGTCTCCGAGCGTGCCGAGGAACTACTGGCCGAGGGCTTCGGGAAGTAACACTCACTTGCCCATTCTCATGGACACCGGTGCGGTCTACGCCATCGCGGACCGTCGCGATGCCTGGCACGAACGTGTCGATCATTTCGTGCGCACCACCCGCGAGGAACTCTTCGTTCCTGTGAGCGTGATTCCCGAAGCCTGTTACCTTCTTCACACACATCTGAGTCCAAAGGCCGAGCTCACATTTGTGAGCGCCTGCGCCAGTGGCGAGGTAAAGGTAAAGAACCTGGTGCATCGCGATCTGGTGCGCGTGAGTGAGATCCTCGCGCAGTATGCCGATGCGAAGCTGGGTTTTGTCGACGCGTCGGTGATGGCGTTGGCCGAGCGCCTGGATATTGAGCGCATCCTGACAGTCGACCGGCGTGATTTTTCTCTCTTTCGTCCTGAGCACTGCGATGCCTTTGAACTGCTGCCCTGAGCGCCTTGGCCTGCCGGGGACTGCTGCCTAGACTTTGGGGACTGTCCAGGGACAGCGGAGCCACCTCCCATGCAGGTCGATCACCTCGAAGAGCAGCGCTACCACGTCACCTTTCTCGACGCGACGGAGTTCGTCGATACCTACACCCGCCAGATCATGCGTGGTGAGCTGTTCCTGCCCGGTGAGCAGTTCCCCCCTGCCGGCAAGGCGCTCAGCGCGGTGCTGCTCTTTCCCGTCAACGACGACCGCCTCGAAATCTTCGGTAAGGTCGCGCGCCTGACGGCGGAAAATCCCATCGGCGCACATCTCACGCTCGACCCACTGCCCGACGATGTGCGCAGCGGGCTGGAGGCCTATCTTACGGAAGTCCTGCGTGGGGAAACACCGCCCGTGCGTTTCAAGACCGAAGAAGACGACGCAGTCTTCAATGAGATGCTGCTCTCCGACGACACGCCGGTGGAAGAAGAGCGGGCCGAGGTCGACAAGTCGATCCTTCATCAGCAGCACGCCACCGGCCGGGCGCACCAGGCGCGTAGCGTCTACGTCCAGGTCAAGGAGATGAGCATCCCCGAGAAGATCAAGCTCGCCATGCAGGGGGGCAAGGCCGCCCGCGCCGTGCTGATCAAGGACCCCCAGCCGCTTGTCCATCAGTACGTACTCAAGAACCCGCGCATCACCAACGCCGAGATCGACCAGATCTCCAAGATGCCCACGGTCAGCGTAGAGGTCATTCGTCAGATTGCGACCAACAAGCAGTGGATGAACGACCCCACCATCCGCTGGAACATCATCCGCAACCCCAAGACCAACACCCAGCTCGCCGTCAGCTACCTGCGCCAGCTTCCGCCGCAGAAACTCAAAATCCTCGCCAAGAGCCAGAATGTCAAAGGCGCCATCTCCAGCGCCGCCTTCAAACTGCTGGAAACCAAAAGCGGGCGGAAGGTCTGAGAGTTTACTGATCGTCGGTTGGCTCTGCGGGGCCCCCCGGCATCGGCATTCCCGGCGCGTTGTCCCAGCCGGCGGGGCGCTTGGGGGGCACATCGGCGGCGGGGATGACGTTTTCGGGCAGAATGTCGGCGTCCGAGCCCGTGCCGCCGCGGCGGCCGTCGGCGCCCAGGCTCGAAAAGGTGTAGTCCACGTTCCAGCGACCGAAGTCCGGGCGCACGTGCCCTTCAGCAACCCAGCGGCTTGTATCGAAGTGATAGGGATTGCCCCAGGGGTCGTGGGTGATCGAATCGATTCCCAGCCAGAACAGCTCCCCGTCGCGCAGCGGCAAGTCCTCTACTTCGGTCAGGTAGCCCTCGCTGCGCTGGGGCGTCTCCCCCGGGCGGCGGGCCGAGACCCAGAGATCCATGTAGCGAAGCCGGTGGTAGTGGAAGATGCGCACCACGCGCTGGGCATAGAGGTAGCGCACCGGATTGGAGAGCGCGAGTGCCAGGCACAGGCTCACCAGCGCGCCCAATCGCAGCCAGCGGCGCTCGGAAGTGCTGCCACCGGCGACCACATGGGCCAGCAACGGCAGCCCCACCGGGAGCAGCGAGTCGAGCACATGGCTCGCCAGTGCGACGGGTGCGGTCGCGGCTATGGGGGTCCACCACGGCCAGGGCCGGTCCTTTTGATTGAGCAGCGCCTCGCGAAAGAATCCGATGCCGCCCATGGCGATGCCCAGTCCGCAACCCAGCGCAGTGATCGTTGCCGCCGCCACCGCAAAATGCAGGGGCGGCTCATAGCTCACTTCGTAGATACGAAAGTGGAGGATCTCCACCGCCTGCAGCGGGATGAGAATGCCCGCGTAGGTTGCCGCGCTGAGGAGCGCGGCAAGGCCCCAGCGACGCACGTGCAGATGCGGCGCCTCGCTGCTCTGGTGCGGCGAATGCATGGGACCAGTCTAGCCGTTGAGGCGAGAAAAAATCAGGACGCGGCTGCGCCTTCGATGTCCATGGGGATGTTGCCGCGCCTTGCGATCAGATCGGCCCAGTCGCGGGTGCGGGCCTTGAGGGAAGTACCGCCGCCGCCCTTGTGCAGGATCAGCACGATCCAGCCCTTGCGACGGGGAACAAGGCCCATGCGGTCGATCTCATCGAACTCGATCTCGCGTTCGAAGGCAGCGGCTTCGAGGATCAGGCTGTGGTCGCTCACCAGCACGGTCTTGATGCGCGTGGCCAGCCAGTAGAGGCTGCCCGCGCTGGCAATGAGCGCCGGGAGCGTGACGCCGAGCAGTTCCCACTTGGCCGCCTGGATGGAGATGCCCACCCACGTCAGAAAGAACGCGCTGAGTCCCAGTGTCGTGATGAATCCCAGAAGCCAGAGCAGTTGCCACAGTCGCGGCAGGTGCCACCTTTTCGTCGGCTGTTCCATTTCGATTTCCTGTTCGGGGCGGGCTTGCGGGCGCCGAATCAATCAATGAGGCGAAAGACTTCCACCGGCTCGGCAAAGCCCTTGAGCTCGTGCTTGCCGATGGATTCAAAGCGCGCCACGTCGCCGAGGTCCTTGGCAAAGCTCGCATGGACGACCACTTCGCCCGGTCCGGCCAGCGCCTGCAGGCGGGCCGAGACATTGACCGGCGCGCCCAGGGCCGTGAACTCCTTGCGGAACTCCGAGCCCACGTTGCCAAGAATGGCCGATCCGGCCTGAATGCCAACGCCGATGCCCACCTGAATGGCGCCGGGCAGGGTGCCCGATTTGTTGAGGGCGGCGATGCGGTGAACCATCGAACGAC
>JAGRBM010000044.1 GCA_020434085.1 Chrysiogenia bacterium
CCACGGCGAGCATCTTTCTGGCGCTGCTCGATGGACCGGCGCCGCTGCAGCTCCAGGCCGCGCGCTGGATTTTGTCGCGGAGCCGGGCGCTGGCGGAGCGGGTGGGCTACGGGAAACCAACCATCCCTGCTCCCCCGGAGGGGGAGCAGGGAATGATGGGGCTTCTCGCGCCCCGCCGTAAGGGCTCTTCACCACAAGAAAAAAATTTTGAAATTGTAAACCCGAAAGGAGATCCAACGAATCAGCGAACCACCAGCACGTCGATGTGCGCACGGGCAATCACGCCCT
This sequence comes from Chrysiogenia bacterium, assembly GCA_020434085.1. Lineage (NCBI taxonomy): Bacteria > Pseudomonadati > Chrysiogenota > Chrysiogenia > Chrysiogenia bacterium. The sequence continues at coordinate 289 of JAGRBM010000044.1, forward strand.
CGGTCACCGATCCGAGCAGCGCGCGGCTGATCGCCGAGAGGCCGCGGGCGCCCATGACGATGGTGCCGGCGTTGAGGGCCTGCGCCTGCGAGATGATCGTGTCGGCCACCCACCCGAAGACCACGTTGTGCGTGTCGGCGCGTTCCTGGCCCAGGGTGTCCTTCTCGAACTTCTTGAGCCGCGCCATATCCTCGTCACGAAGCTCGCGAATGGCTTCCTCGTCGTGGAGATCGCTGGCCACGCGCTGAAGATAGGGGATGTAGGGGTTGGCCGTGACCTTGATGAGCGAGAAGCCCATCTTGTTCTCGTCGGCCAGGCGCGCGGCTTCCTTGAGCGCCTTGGCAGAAATTTCGCTCATGTCGACTGCGCAACAGAGGCGGCGAGGAACCACAAAACCATCGAAACTATCGCGCACGACGTAGACGTCGCCCTCGAACTCGCGAATCACGCGAAGCGCGGTCCGGCCGAGCACGCGTTCCTTCACGCCGCCGTGTCCCTGTCCGCCGATCATGATGCCAACGGCGTTGGAGTCGGCGGCAGCTTCGAGAATTTCCTTGGCAGGCCTGCCGCGATCGGCGCGGACGACAATCTCGGGGATCTCGGTTCCCTCGGGAAGGCTGGCCTTCACCGTTTCGATCTCATCCTTGAGCGCCTGGACGATGATCTCCTCGTCGGGGATCGCTTTCTTCGAAAGGATGTTCTCGTAGAGGTGCTCGTCGATCACGTGGTGGACCTTGAGTACCTTGCCCTTGCCGAAGGGATAGCCCTGGATGGCCAGCGCCAGCGCGCGGCGTGCGTACTTGGAGAAATCGTAGGGAATCAGGATTTCGGTCATGGTCTTGGCGGCCCCCCGGTCGTCTTGAGCTGCCCTCGCGGGCTTCTCTTTCAGGTGGCCTCATTCTGCCACCTGAGGGCGGCCTTGGCCATTCCCGACCCCGAAGAAGTGGCTCCAAAGAAAAATCCCGCCGCCGGGGTTGCCGGCAGGCGGGATTCTCCAGATGCAGTATTTGGCTGAATCAGGAAGGATTCATGAGCTGGCCAAGCTGCATGGCAAGGCTCATGTCGCCGGAGATGACCATGCGGCCTTCCATAAACGCCTGCTGCGGGTTGAGCTCGCCGGTGTTCATGGCCTTCCAGTCGTCGTAGCTCAGCTCCATGGTCATGCTGGGCTCGGGGTGGCTCTCTTCGTTGACCTTGAGGGTCTTGTCCTTGATGTGCATGGCCCATTCACCGCCGTTGTCGCCGGTGACCTTGAACTGGATCACGCAGTCAAAGCCCTCAAGCTTGTCGGCGTTGGAGGCGTCGGCCTCGAACTGCTCGACGAGAATCGTCTCATAAAACTCTTTGGGGGTCGCATTCTTGATACGCTCTTTGATGTCACTCATCTTCCTTCTCTCCTTGCTGAGTGGATTCTTGGTCTCCCTCCCATCCCAGTGGAAACCGGACGAGCCGCGTTTCCCCCAGCCGGGTGAGGAAGTCCTCCCGGTAATAGCGGTTGGTTGACTCTTCAGTCAATAGGAGCGTGTGGGTCCCCGGATCGACCTGGATCGACCGGCTCCCGGAGGCCTGGCCCAGGGCCCTGCCGTCCAGATACAGGGCAAAGACGCCGGGCTCCGGCAGTTCCACCCGGACCGGGACTTTACCCTCTGGAATTACAGCGGTTTTGACAGATTCGGAAGTGCTCCGGGGAGGCGATTCCGGCGCGATCTCGCCCCGGTTCAGGCCCCAGATTCCGCCCGCCAGGGCGGTAAGCGCCACCAACCCGAAGGCCACTTTTTTTCGCCCGACGGCGCTTTTTTTCACCGGTTCAGAGCCCGCGATACCCCCGGGGAGCACGGCGGTCCGGGGGCTTGCCCGCCCCTCGGCGCCGGCGGCATCGAGGGCCTCCATGACGCGGCGAGACAAACCAGAAGCCTCCGCGATTTCATCGAGCGCGGCAAGCGCCCCGGCGTGCGTTACTCGGGAAGCGGGATCGCAAGTGAGCAAGCGTTCAATCACCGCGCGAAGTTCCGCGTCGCACTCATCCGGCCAGTGCGCGCGCTCGGCCGCCTCCATCCGGGCGAGCCGCTCGATCTCGGCTGCCGGCGTGGTGTCGCCGTGAACGGGCACGCCTGCCAGGCGCGCTCCGCTGAGTTCGGCGCCCACCAGCGCGAGCGCGTAGAGATCGCTCGCTGCCAGCGCCTTGCGGCCCAGCAGTTGCTCGGGCGCCATGTAGGCCGCCCGCCCCTGACGAATGCCCGCCTGGGTACGTACCTGGCTCTCGCGGCTCTTGGCGATGCCAAGGTCGAGCAGCCAGAGCTTCCCCTCGGGATCGAGCAGCAGGTTCTCGGGAGCCAGGTCGCGGTGCACGAAGTCGAGCGGTCGTCCCGATTCGTCTCGGGCCTCGTGGAGCCTGGAAAGAATCGTGAGCGCCTGGACAAGGATCGCGGCGACCTCCGGGGAACCCAGCGGCCCGGCCGCATCGAGCAACTCGCGCAGGCTAAGACCGGGAATGAACTGCTCGATGAGGAAGGGGCCCTCTTCGTCCTCGCCGGCGTCGTAGACAGCGGGCAGGCCCGGCCCGGCAAGGCGGCTCAGGAGCCGGGCTTCCTCGGCAAAGCGCAGGCGCATCTCTTCAAGACGCGCCAGCTCGGGCAGCATCCGCTTGATCACCACCCGCCGGGCGATCGTGCCCTCGGAGACGGCCAGAAACACCTCGGCCATGCCGCCCACGTGCAGTCGGCGGATGACCCGGTAACGGCTTGATACGGAAAGACTCTGCAATGCGACTGCCCCGCCCCCGAGGAATCAGCGAATGTTTCAGATGGCGTCCACGCTCACGAGCACCACGGTGATGTTGTCCTCGCCGCCGGCTTTGTTGGCTTCTTCGATGAGCGCCCAGCAGGCCGTGGCAAGGTCGCCGCGGTGGGCGTCGACGACCTGCGCGATGCTCAGGTCGCTGACCATGTTGCTGAGCCCGTCCGAACACATGACGAAAATATCGCCGGGCTGCACTTCATCGATGAAGATGTCCGGGAGGATTCCCTCGCGAATGCCGCAGGCCCGGGTGATGACGTTCTTGTAGGGAGAGGCTTCGGCCTCGGCCTCACTGATGGCGCCGGCGGCCACCTGCTCTGCCACCAGCGAATGGTCGCGGGTGACCTGGGTGAGCTCGCCCCCGCGCAGCCGGTAGGCGCGCGAGTCGCCCAGGTTGGCGATGTGGAACTTCCCGTCGGCGATCAGCAGCGCCACCGCGGTGGTTCCCATGCCGGTGCGCTCGGAGTCCTTGCCCGCTTCTTCGAGCACGCGGGAATTGGCCGCCCGCAGGCTGGTCAGGACGCGGTTGCTCTCCAGAGAGATGCCCGGCTGGAGCGGATAGGGCCAGGTGACGTCGGCCTGCTCCACGGTGCGGATGAAGAAATCGCGCGCCGATTCGAGCGCCACGCGCGAGGCGATCTCGCCGGCGTTGTGGCCGCCCATACCGTCGGCGAGCAGAAAGAGCCGGTGCTCGGGCACGAGAAGGTAGTAGTCCTCGTTGTGAGCCCGCACCAGGCCTGTGTCGCTCGCCCCCTCGGCGCGAATCCGGGGCGCCGTCGCGGCCGGAGAATTATCGGAATCGTTCATGGAATCACCGTAGTAGCAGCGCTTCCATTCTTTTCAGCACAGGCTCACGGCGTCAAGAAAAGGGCCGAAATTCCAGAGGTTTTTGGAGAAATTGTGCGAATCAGGAGGCCTTCACCAGCACAATGGTCACGTTGTCGCGCCCACCGGCCTCAAGCGCCGCGTCCACCAGGGCCTTGCCCGCCTTTTTCAGGCTTCCGTCGTTGTCGAGCAGGATCTGGCACATGGCCGCATCCGAGAGCTCTCCATTGAGCCCGTCCGAGCAGAGCAGGAAGAGATCACCCTTCTCGATCTCCACCGAGAAGATGTCCACTTCGAGCTCGTCGCGGCTGCCCACGGCGCGGGTGATGATGTTTCGCTGGGGGTGGGTGTCCATCTGCTCGCGGGTGAGCAGCCCGGCGCGGTACTGCTCGCCCACCAGGGAGTGATCCTCGGAGATCTGCTCGAACTCGCTGCCGCGAAGCCGGTAGATGCGCGAGTCGCCCACATTGCCGATGATGGCGTCGGTGCTCTTCTCACCCTCGTGGATGAGCAGGCTGACCACCGTGGTCGCCATGCCCATGTGCTCGGGCTCGCTGGCCGCGCAGTCGGCCACCTCGCGATTGGCCAGCAGGATCGAGGAGGCGACGATGTTCTCCTCGCGGGTCAGGTCCGCCTGGGGGCCGTAGGGCCAGGTGATCTCGTCGCCGGAGAGGGCCTTCTTCGTGAAGCTTTCCATCACCTCGGTGGTCATCCTGGAGGCCACCTCGCCGGCGTTGTGACCGCCCAGACCGTCCGCAACGATGAAAAGACCAAGCTTGTCGTTGGTCAGAAGGGCGTCTTCGTTGTGCTCGCGCACACGCCCGGTGTCGGTGATGCCAAAGGATTGAAACTTCACGGTCCGGCCAGTCTATGCAATCGCGGGCCGCGAAGCCATATGCGGTCGCGTCATGAACCCGAAGGCGAATTGGAGGGCTGCTGGTAGAACTTGAAGACGAAATCCTCGGGCTTGAGCCAGTCCATCTTGGCGATGTATTTCATTCCCTTGCGCTGGAAGAAGCTGGGCATGTCAAAATCGGGGTCGAGCGCCTTGGCCATCCCCTCGACGGTGATGTCGGAGACGAACATCATGGTCAGCTCCCGCTCCATCCAGATGTGGTACTTGCGCAGCAGGGCGAACATCTCGAAGATGATCTTGCCGAACTCCAGCTCGGCGACGGTCTTGCCCTGGAACTGCTTGGAGATCTCGAGGGCTTCGGTTTCCGCCTCCGCCAGGGTCTCGGGCGAGAGGGGCTCGCCCTCACGGTCTTCGAGGTAGGTCTTCAGAAGGATCGCCCCGTCCATGGTGGCCGTCGCCAGCACGAGTCGCAGGAAGCGCTTCACGTAGTATTTGGGCATCTCCACCACCAGCCCGGTATCGAGCAGGGTGAAGTGGCCGCGCTCATCGATCAACACATTGCCCGGATGCAGATCGGCGTGGATGAACTGGTGGCCGTAGATCATCTCGGAGTAGAAATCGAAGAGCCGCTCGGCCAGCACCGGCCGTTCGATGGGCGGATCGACCAGCACTTCGTCGAGCTTCTTGCCGGTGACGAACTCCATGGTGATGATGCGCCCCGTGCAATAGTCGTCGTAAATCTCCGGGAAGTGAACGAATTCCATCTCCTTGAGATGCTTGTCGAAGCGGCGGTTGTTCTCAGCCTCACGGGTGAAGTCGAGCTGGGCGCGAATGGCCTCACCGAAGGACTCAACCTGCGGCGAGAGGCGCAGCACGTTGAGGTAGGGAAGCCGGTCGAAGACCCAGGCCAGCCCCAGCAACACGGACAGATCGCGCTCCATGCCGCGCTCGATGTCGGGGCGGCGCACCTTCACTGCCGCGTGGCGCCCGTCGGAGAGCCAGGCCTCGTGCACCTGCGCAATCGATGCGGCGGCGATGGGCTCGCGGTTGATCTTCTCAAAGACCTCGTCGACGCCCTTGCCGAAATCTTCCTTGAAGGTCTGTTCAACATGCACGAAATCGAAGGGCGGCACCTGGTCCTGCAGCAGCTTGAGTTCGTCGATGATGTATTCGGGCAGGATGTCCGGGCGCGAGGAGAGAATCTGGCCGATCTTGATGAAGGTCGCGCCAAGGTTGCGGAAGAAATCGGTAAAGCACAGGGCGCGCAGCCGCTCGACCTTCGCGCGCAGCTTCTCGCGATCCCACACGAAGAGTGCATAGCCCGTGCGGAAGAAGGCGTAGCGGAGCATCTGCTCGAACAGATGGAAGCTGATGATGAAGAAACGAATCAGGGTCATGTGTTTTTCCGCCGGGTAAAGGTCGCCTGCTTGAGCGCCGGCTCGCCTTCAATGGAGTGCAGCTCGCCGCGCTCCCAGATCGTTTCGTCGATTTCAGGGAAGCGCACCGCGCCCTCTACTTTGATGTGGTCAGGCGCGTAGGTTACGTCGATAAAGTCCGCGATTTCCATTCCCGCGTGATAGATGCCCGCGCCGCCGATGAGCCAGATGCCGCCCTCGCAGCCATCGTTCTCGCAGCTCGCAACTGCGGCATCCAGGTCGGCGAAACATTCCACGTCGGGATGTTTCACCTGCTCGGGATGCGAAGTCACCACCACGTTGCGCCTTCCCGGAAGCGGGCGGCCGATGCTCGCCCACGTGTTGCGCCCCATGATGAGCGTGCCACCCATGGTCAGGGCCTTGAAGCGCTTGAAGTCGCCCGAGTAATGCCAGGGAATCTTGCCGTCGACGCCGATCACCCCTTCGGGCGAAATCGCAACGATCATGCCGATCCGACGCGCCATCAGACAGCGACCTTGAAAGAGATCGCCGGATAGGGGTCGTAGCCTTCCAGCTTGAACTTCTCGAGAAGTTCGGGCGTGTCCTTGTCCAGCAGGGCATGGATGTCGTCGAGATCCTTGAGCGAGGGATCGATCGTGAGCTTCGGAAGTGCGCGGGGCTCGCGCTTGAGCTGCTCTTCGAGCCCTGGAATGTGGTCATACTCGGCCATGCTGCCGTCCGGCTTTTTCGTATAGATGTGCGCGTCGATGAGCGTGTGCGCGAAGATGCCCGGGCGGATCCCGCTGAAGTGAGAGATCAGTTCGAGCAGGAAGGCGTAGCCTGCAATGTTGTAAGGCACGCCGAGCGCCACGTCGCAGCTTCGCTGCGTGAGGTGCAGACACAGGTAGGGCTCGCCCTTTTCGTCGAGCTGGGTGTTGAGCACCCACATCGCATGGCACGGCGGCAGCGCGCTGGTCTGCGCATTGCCGGGCGCCCAGGCGACGATCACCAGGCGGCGGCTCATCGGGTTGCGCTTGAGCTCGTCGATGGCGTAGCGGACCTGGTCGTTAAAGGCGGGCTCGCCCTCCGGAGTGTGCACGGGGAAGTGGCGCCAGAAGTTTCCATAGGCGCTGGGCACTTTGCCGTCTTCATCGGCCCACGGGTCCCAGAACTTGCAGTTGTGTTTCTTGAGCAGGTGAATGTGCGTGTCGCCGGAGAGGAACCACAGGTTCTCGACGACGATGTTCTTCCACGAAATTTCCTTCGTGGTCAGCAGCGGAAAGCCCTCGCGCAGGTCGATCTCATAGTTGATGTTGAAGGTCGAGATGGTATCGACGCCCGTCCGGTTTTCCTTCCGGGTACCCTTCTCCAACACTTCCCGAACCGTATCGAGATAGACCTTCACGGACGCTCCTCCCGCTGCCTCAAAGTCACGCGCTCACAAGACTGGAGGTCATAGCCGCTCGCGCCGGGCGTGGCCAACTGCGGAAGGGAGCTACCATCCCCGTTCGCCCTGAGGAGGCCCGAAAGGGCCGTCTCGAAGGGTTGAATGGGCCGCTGACGATTGAGGCTATCGATTCGTCCTTCGAGACGCCGCTCCGCGGTTCCTCAGGACGAACGGATTTCACCGTCGGTGCCGTCAGTCGATCAGCTTGGCCAGGTGGGCCTTGATCTTGTCCTTGACGCGGGGGTTGGGACAGCAACGGGCCGAGCGCTCGAAGGCTTCGTAGCACTTGCGCTTGAAGCCCAGCTTTTCATAGATGAGCGAGAGATTCTTGAAGACAATGAAGTTGTTGGGTTCGAGCTCGCCCGCTTTTTCGAAGGCTTCGATCGCCTTGTAGATCTTCTTCTGGCGCTCATAGACGCTGGCCAGTGCGTGGTAGGCCGGCGCGAGGAATTCATCGTATTCAACGGCCTGCTCAAAACACACCGCCGCCTGGTCGAACTCGCCCAGCTCGAAATGCCCCTGCCCCTCGGCCAGCAGGCGCTGGGCCTCGGCCTCGGCGGCGCGATCGGCGGCCGAGCCCTCGGCGCTCAGGAGCCCGTCGATGGTGGCAAGCAGGTCGTAGTTGCTCACCGGTTTTTCCAGCACCGCGTTGGCGCCGCTGAGTTCCTGCAGATCGGCGCATCCGCGCCAGCCGCGAAAGCTGTCGGTGGTCAGCAGCACCGGAACCGCGCCAAAACGATTGCTGGCCTTGAGCTTCTTCGCCACGGCGATGCCCGCCATTTCGTCAGCGGAAACCTCGAGCACGATGACGTGGGGAACGAACTGGGTGATGATCTGGAAGACCTGGTCGTGCTGCTGGGTCTCGCGCACGTCGTAGCCTTCGCGGCGCAGGGCCAGGCGCTGCTCGCGCAGTACGCCGGGGTCGCGATCGTAGAGAATGACTTGTCTGAGCTCGCCGGCATTCATGCTTGCTGCTCCGCTCTGTGATGTCGCCGCCGCTGCCTGCGCGGGCGCCGGGGCCTTTGCGGGCGGTGGAGGTGGCGCGGCCGCCGGGGCCGGCGGTGCCGCGGGCGGCGGCGGTGCAGGCGGTGGCGGGCTCGCGGACGCGTCGTCCCAACTGTCAAAGTCGACGGCGGCCTGCTCGTTCTCGGTCTGCAGGATCGGCAGCTCTTCTTCGTCGTCGTCGAAGTCGATCTGCCGCTCGGTCGGGCCCACACGGACCTCGGCCGGCGCCGCGCTTTCGTCTTCCGGAATCAGAATTTCCTGTCCGTATTCTAGCGCACGATACGCGCGGTCAATCAATTCGAGTAAATCCTGTTCACAACAGGCGACCGGTTCGACTTTCTTGGAGAGCATGGCCTCCACGTCGTCGCAGACCATCAGATCGGCGGGATTGGCCAGCGCCACGGCGATGCTGCGCTCGTTGCGGCGCACGGGCAGGCAGTGTTTTTCGAGGGCAAATTTCTGCGGAACGCTCTTGAGCAGGGTGAGATCGACTTCTTCGGTGCGCGGGTTGAATGCGGGAAGGCCGAACTGCTTTCCGAGCGCGCGGGAGATGGTCCAGAAGTCGGTGAATCCCATCTTCACCAGATGCGCGCCGAGCTTGCCGCCCCACTTCTGCTGCTCCGCCAGCGCGGAACGAAGCTGCGCGCCATCGATCACGCCGGCATTTACGAGCAAGTCGCCCAGTCGAATGGTCTCAGCCATGCAGGTCCCAGTCCCGGCGCGCCTGCGGCTGCCGGTTTCCCTCCCGGATCTACCCATCGTCCCATCTTCGGACAGGCAGCTCCATCGAGAGTGTCACAGCCCCGGCGCGGAAACAATACACCGTTGAAATGATTAGACATTTCTGGGCAAGTTCATGCTGTGAGTTGGGTTACGCCCGGGCCGGGAAATCGCTCGGAAGTTGCCTGAATGGCGGGAAACAAAGTATGGCTGAATCCACCATGATCAAGATTCAACGACCCGGCTGGCTGGCCGCTGCGCTCTGCCTCCTGACGCTCCCGCTGCTCTCCATTTCAGGCGCGCGCCCCGCAAGCGCGCGCACCCAGCGCATTGCCATGTCGCTGAGCTGTGAGACCCTGAGCGAGCGCAGCGGCGATACCGATTGCCATACCTTCATGATTTTCGGGAAGAAGTCGTTTTTCGACTCCCCGCTTCCCTACCGCCTGCGTTCCCACGCGCCCGGCGTGACCACCTGGCCGGTCCTCTCGGTCACCATCCTCTCCTACCGGGAGGCGAGCCCCGCACCCGACCAGGGCGAAGACCGCTATCGCTGGGACTACCGGGCGCTGGCCTTCTGGAGCCTCACGGACGCGGGCCAGACCCGGCCCTACATCGGGGACTGGTTCGACGTGAGCTCGGGCCGCGAATACGTGGGCGGCAGCGCCGGCGCGCAGGACACGGCCATGCTCCGCAACCCGCTCTTCCAGGGTGTGGCTGCCGAGCTGCCCGCCGAGCTCCACTCGGCCTACCGGCGTGTTCATGCAGGTGAGGGCAAAGCCCCCGAACCCGCGCCCACCGTGAAGTTCCAGCGCAAGGGCGCCTACCAGGGAGTCTGCGCCGAGCACTTTGGCGAGCCCGCCGCCCAGGCGGTGCTCGAGGGCGCGCTGAGCCGCCTGGCACAGATCCTGCTCTTCTCCCCGAACCTCGAGGGCGCGCCCGGCCCGTGGGAGGCGCTGCTGCTTCCCTGCGCCGGAGGAAGCAGCGATCTCGTCCTGCGCATGCGCGGCAAGGGCGTGCGCGCCGAGGCGGCCTGCACGCTGGCCGAACCGCTCATCTTCTCCGACACCGAGGGCAAGGTCGCCCAGTGCGTTCGCACGCTGGGCAAGGACCTGCGCAAGGAACTCGTCACCAGCTACAGCGCAATCAAGTCACAGCAGTAGCGCGCGGCTGCGCGATCACGGAAACTGTGTAGGGGCGAGGCATGCCTCGCCCTCCGATCGTTCCGCCCAGCCACGTCGCATGGCCCCCTCAGTCGCCGGCGTAAGGCGCCGCCGGACGGCTCCCCCAAGGTTGGGGGAGCGCGCATGGGTTGCGCGCTTCGCCCGCTCCCAAAACCCCTATTTTTCAACTTATGCAAGAAAACCCTTGACAGTTTGCAGGGGACTTATATAATCGGGCCATTCGATAGCCATACGTTGCCATACATGCACTGGCACCATATATGAGCTGAGTGGTTTTAACCGTGGTAAAAGCAATGCCAATCGGCCTCGTCTCCAACCCAAACCTTCTTTCCCAAGGAAGTTCCCACCCAATCACCACCAATTGGGGGCGCGGTCGGCTGGCATTGTTCTTTTCTTAGTATGGGCAAGTTCATTTCTCTGAAGGGGTAGATCTCATGACGAAAGCACAGTTGATTGAATCCGTAGCGAAGAATAACTCGGGCCTTTCCAAGCGGGCCATTGAAGGCGTCGTCGACGCGGCGTTCGAAGAGATGGCCAAGGCCATCAAGAAGGAAAAGCGCTTTTCCTTCCCCGGCTTCGGCACCTTCACCGTCCGTAAGCGCAAGGCCCGCAAGGGTCGCAACCCGCAGACCGGCGAGTCCATCAAGATTGCGGCCTCCAAGACCGTTGGCTTCAAGCCCTCGCCGACTCTCAAGAAGAGCCTCTAGTTCACTGTTTCGGGGGTCGCCGCGATCTGATAACAAATAGCCCTCACCTACTTTTTGCGGCGGCTCCCGATTTTTCAGGGCACAAAAGAAACCCCGCTCCACCTGGAGCGGGGTTTTTGTTTGCGACACAGGGGGGCTTGGCAAGCCAAACCCCTGCAGGCAGTGGCAGGGGTACGGCTTGCCGCGCGCCCATCACCCTCAGCGCGCCAGCCGGTCCTTGCCGGTTCCCAGCACCTCCAGCAGGGCCTGCACGCGCTCTGCCGGGTCGACCATTTCCAGGATTTCCTGTTTAAGATACCAGTCGCTCACCAGGTGGTGGGCAACGTAATCGGCGAGCACGCCCGGGTCGGTAATCCACTCCAGGGTGTTGAGCAGAAACTTCGCTGCCGGCTCGTCCTTGCCGAAGGCCAGGTTCTGCGCCTGTTTGCGAAGCGCCTCGGTCGCCTGGCTGAGTGACTTGCCGCGGGTGGGACGCGACCAACCCGGCGCCCCCAGCGGCTCGACCCGTGCGCGCACGAAGGGGTCCTGTTGCATGATCTTTCCCAGCTCGACCCGCTCGATTCCCTTGAGCTCGATGCGCCGTTCGTAGGCGCCGCCCAGTTCCCAGTCGGTCAGCTCAGCAAGAGTGGCGATGGGATTGGGCAGCAGCTTCTCGGCATATTGGGAATCCCACTGGCAGAGGGAGAATACCAGCCGCGGGGGCACTTCGCGTCCGGGGGTGAGCCCGGCCACCAGATCCTCAACGAGCAGGTGCTCGCGCTCTTCGATCAGGGCAACGGTCATCGTCACCTTGGGAAAGAGCACCGTCTCGGGCAGGACGAGCACCGAGTAGACGTTAGGATCGCTGATAGGGGGTACGGCTTTCATGGCCTCTTGCTGGGGGCGCTCTCTCTCGGCCTGGCGGGGCCGGCCCCGCCGCCGGATCAGCCCGCGCCGCGGGCGCTACCCCTCTGATAGTCGGCCCACTGCCCTTGTGACCAGAAAATATACTATAGGTGCTGCTCAAGATGAGCGCTCAAATACTGCACAAAACTACCGCCAATGGCCTGTCCATTGTCTGCGAACACGTTCCGACCGCCCCGGTGGTCGCCCTGCAAGCCTGGGTGGGCGTCGGCTCGGCCGACGAGACCCCCCAGGAGGCCGGGCTGGCCCACCTGCATGAGCACATGCTCTTCAAGGGTACCAAACGCCGCGGCGTCGGGCAGGTCGCCCGGGAAATCGAGGCGTCCGGCGGCGAAGTGAACGCCTGGACCAGTTTCGACCAGACGGTCTACCACATCACCATGGCCAGCAAGTTCTTCGATGCGGGTCTCGATGTGCTCTCCGACATGGTGCAGCACTCGGTCTTCGACGCCGAGGAACTCGCCCGCGAGAAGGAAGTCGTGCTCGAAGAAATCCGCCGCGGCGAGGACCAGCCCGGCCGCCGCCTCTCGCAGGGACTCTTCTCCGCTGCCTTCCGCAAACACCCCTATCGCCACCCGATCATCGGCACGCCAAAGAGCGTTCGTTCCTTCGGGCGCAAGGACGTCCTCGCTTTCTTCAACAAGTGGTACGTCCCCAACAACATGGTCTTCGTAGTGGTGGGTGACATCGAACCCGAGAAAGCGGCGGCCGCTGTCGAGAAGGCATTCCGCGCGGCCAAGCAGAGAAAGCTTCAGCGCCCGGCCCGCGCGCGCGACACGCTCACCCGCGGCGCGCGCACCTTCGCCGAGCTCACCGACACCGGTGATACCTACCTGGGCCTTGCGTGGCAGGCTCCCGAGCTGCTCCACGAGGATGCGCGCGTGCTCGACGTGCTGGCCGAAATCATGGGCGGCGGCGATGCTTCGCGCCTTTCGGAGAGCATCCAACAGGAAAAGCAGCTCGCCAGCTCGGTCTACGCCCACTGTTATACCCCCAAGGACCCGGGCCTCTTTATGATCGGCGGCAACCCCTACGCGGGCAAGGAACGCGACACCGTGCGCGCCATCGCAGAGGAACTGCGCCGCGTGCGCGAAGACGGCGTGAGCGACGAGGAACTCCAGCGCGCCAAGCTCAACCTTGAATCCGAGAGTGTCTACGCGCGCCAGACCGTGCAGGGACGCGCGCGCAAGTGGGGCGCCGCCCTTCAGACCGCCGGCGACCTGGAGTTCGAGCGCAAGTATCTCGACGAGATTCGCGGGATCACGGCCGAGGACATCCGCCGCGCCGCCCGTGAATATCTAAGCCCCGAGCGTGTGAGCGCCGGCATCGTCGCGCCCGATGGCGGCGCAACCGGCGCCGCGAAAAAGAAACGCGAGCAGGCGCTGGCCGCTGAGCTCAAAAAGGCCTTTGCCTCCGAGAAGACAAAGGCGCCCCGCACGGGCGCCGCGAAGAAGTCCGAGGGGGCCCAGCTCTACAAGCTCTCCAACGGGCTCCGCGTGGTCGTCGAAGCCAGCCAGAGCGTGCCACTTGTCTCCTACCGCTGGGCTGCACTGGGTGGCTCACGACTGGAATCTCCCAAATCCGAGGGCATCTACCACTTCCTGGCAGAGATGCTGCCGCGCGGCGCTGGCGATCGCACCGCCGCCGAAGTCCGGCGCGAGGCCGAACACATCGCCGGCGCGGTGCAGGGCATGGCCGGTCGCAACACGACGGGCACCGGTACCCAGTGCCTCTCGCGCTTCTGGGATCGCGGGCTCGAACTCTTCGCCGACGTGACACTGGCACCCACGCTGCCCGAGGATGAGATGGGACGCGTGCGGGCGGAATCCTTCGCCGCACTCGAGCGCGAGAAGGACGCCCCCACCCAGATGCTCTTTTCGAGGCTCCGCGCCGAGCTCTACGGCGGCCATCCCTACGGCTACCGGATTCTGGGAAATCGCGAGAACATCGAAACGTTCAGCCGGAAAGATCTGAGCCGCGCCCACACCCAGCTCCTGAATCCCTCGCAGATGGTGCTCTCGGTCGTGGGCGACGTCGATGCCGAGCGCGTGATCGCCCGCCTCGAAGCGCGCTTTGGCCACCTCAAGCCGCGCTCCGGCAAGGACAAGGCACTCAAGGTGAGCGCTCTCAAGAAGCCGCGCTACGCCGAGATCCTGCTGGACCGCCAGCAGGCACACCTCGCCATGGGTTTTCTGGGAACGCGCATCAGCGCGGCCGATCGTTACGCCATGGAAGTGCTCAACACAATTCTCGCCGGCCAGGGCGGCCGCCTGTTCACGAACCTGCGCGACAAGCTCTCGCTGGCCTACACCGTGACTTCCTTTGCCGTGGAGGGGATCGAGCCCGGGCTCTTCGCCACCTACATCGGCACCGCGCCTGAGAAACTCCAGACCGCATTCGACGCAATGATGCGCGAGCTCGACCTGATTCGCAGCAAGCAGGCCGGCCGCGACGAGATCACACGTGCCAAGCGCCACCTGATTGCCTCGAACGCGATCGATCTGCAGAGCCTGAGCGCGCGGGCGGGGACCTACACCCTCAACGAGCTCTACGGACTGGGATACCGGGCCGACAAGGCCTATGCGAAGGTTGTGAGCGCAGTGAGCGCCGCTGACGTGCGCGCAGCGGCTGAGCGCTACCTGCAGCCCGGTCGCGGGGTGCTGGCGGTGCTGCGCCCCGAGGGCGCGCTCTCACTGGAGAGCGGCTGGCTGGGTCAGTGAGCCGCGTGAGCGCGAGCGCGCCCTTCTCTCCATAAATACGTCGACGCCGATCCCCGCGAAGGCGAGGAAGAAAATGAGTACCTGCGCGCGGTGGCGGTAGGCGGTGCCGACATTTCCCTCCACCAGCGAGTAGGTCAGCGTCACCGTCGTCACGAACATGAACAGCGATGCCAGCCGCGTCGCGTGTTGTTCGAATGCCCGCTTGATCCCGATGATGACAAACGGCACGAGCCCGTACCACAGGAATACTTCAGGCAGGGCCGCGAACTGCAGGTTCGATTCCACACTCCAGGGAAACGGCGCCAGCAGGAAGTAGGCGATGCCGATCGGCAGGTGAAGCAGCGCACTGCCCAGAGAGCCGACGCTCGACCCCGCACCGAACGCCGATCCACCGATCGCGAGTTTCTGCCGGGCCGACTCGAGCCCCTCCAGGCTGACCTGCTCGACAAGCGGCTCCACGATTCCCATCTCACGCAGGACGATCACCAATAGTACGAGTATCGATATGCTAACCAGAAAACGCCGCGGTGAAATGACCTTCCCCTGCCCGGCAATGGCGGCCAACGCCAGCGAGGCCAGCAGAATGTTGGCCAGATAGTCACGCAGCGTTGCCACCAGAAACACGCCGAAGGCGAGCATGAGCCACGCGCTCAAGCGCTTGCGCTCGCTCCAGTCAAGGACCGCATCGAAGCAGAGCACAAGCCCCAGCACCACCAGTGCGTCGCGGATGGCAAGCGCACTCCAGAGCGTGAGCGAGGGGCAGAGGGCGGCAAACACGCCGGCCAGCAGGGCCGCCCGCTGCGTTGCGATGCGACCGGCAATCCGAAAGAGTCCCACCACTGCCAGCGCGCCCGCCACAGCGTTCACCAGCTTGGGAAGCAGCATGCTGGAACCAAATACGTAGTAGATCGAACCGACGAATATGTAATAGAGATTGCCCGGATTCATGAACCAACTGGGCGGGCCTTCGATCTCACCATGCCATTCCTGCGCCAGGAAAGTGCCCGCGTAGTGGTAGCGAACCTGGTCGGGCGCCACTGCGTTGGGGTCGATGAACGCCGTCGTCACGGCTGCCAGTGCCACCCGCAGCAGCAGCGCGAACACAAACAGGCGCACCGCGTAGCTGCGCTGCGTGGCGTCCGCTCCGCCAAAGATGAGAAACGGGACCGAGAAAGCCAGCAACAACGGCAAAAGAATGAAATAGCCCGCGGCGCTGCTTGTATCGACGGCAATGAACCGGCCCGACCACAACGCAACCGGGACCAGAACCACCAGCACCAGCCACGGCACGGATTCATTCTGCAGCTTCAACGCCATGGGTACAGTTGTACCCGCTGGACGCCGGGAATGGGAAACGCCCGCGGGGGGACGGTATTGCCCGAAGAGCTTGCGTTCGGTATGTATCGGCCTGTATCCAACGACCTGAGGAACCCGAGGGGGTTGAAATGCTGGACAAGAAGTTCATCGGGCTTGAATCGGACGTGCCGCAGATTTTCGAAGTCGAGAAAGGCGCCATCCGCAAATTTGTCGACGCCATCGGCGACACCAATCCCATCTACCGTGACGAGGAAGCGGCCAAGGCCGCCGGCTACAGTGCGATTCCCGCACCTCCGACCTTTGCCATCAGTTTTTCATTCGAGGTGAAATCCGGCGGCGTGCGCGACAAGATCTCCATTGATATGAAGCGCGTACTCCACGGCGAGCAGCACTTCTTCTACAAGCGCCCGTTGCAGGTCGGCGACAAACTACGCTGCAAGCAGAAGGTCATCGATATCTCCACCAAAGACGGCAAGTCCGGCGGCATGGATTTCCTGACCATCGACTCGATTTTCAGTGATGCCGAAACCGGCGAAGAGGTCTGTACCCTTCGCGGAGTCACGGTGATCCGCCACTAGAAATCCCGCCCGCACAGCAAGCGAATCAAGCGACGCTGAGCCCACTCGGGCTCAGCGTTTCGTTTTGACGATGGTTGCGTTCTTGACGATCTGAATGGGAAGCTGGAAACGCCCGCGCTTGAGCGCGTCGGTGTTCACGTAGAACTGGGTCGCCGCCGACTGGCTGCTGCTTGTTCTTTTGTTTTTCTTAGGCTTGCCCTGCAGGGCGGCAATGGACTGGCTTACGATCGCCGTGGCGGATACTTCGGCCGCCATTTCGAGGCCCAGCACAGCGCCGTGTTCCACGGCAGCCTTTCCCGTAGCGAAGACGGGAACGGGATTGCCCGCGCCATCGAATGCACGCAGGGCATCCATGAAGTTCTTCCAGTTCCCCGCGGTCCAGTAGGAATCGGGCAGGATCAGTCCGGCCACCGCGTCGGGAAGCGCCTTCGCAAGCGCCGCCGCGGGGCTTTCCCCCGAATCGAGATCGACGCGAACGAGATTCACGCGCAGGCGGTCGGCCGCTTCCTTGTATTGATCCCACAGCTTGCTCGCCTTGCCGGGCGCCATGGGGACCAGCACCTTGCCGTTTTCGGCCACGGACTGGCGAAGCATCGCCACCACGCGGTCCACGGGCACTGCGAGCGGGTCACCACCCCCACCAACGGCGGCCGATACAACGCGCACGCCGCGGCGCTCGAGTCGCTCGGCCACCTGCGTGGCGTCGGCGTCGGCCAGCATCACCACCAGGTCCGGAGATTTGAGCGCAATCTGGTCTAGATCCTTCGAGCGCGCGCTGCCCTGCACCGCGGCCGTTGTGATTTCCAATCCCGCAAGCGACCCACTGGCCGCCTTGCCCAGCGCACTCTGGATCGAGGCGAGCGTGGACTTCGAGAGTCCCGTGTCATGCACGATCATCGCAGCCGGCGGCTTGCCGGGCGTGAGCTTCACGTTCGGCGGCGTGTGAATTGCCTTGTAGAAGCCGCTGCCGCCGCCCAGGGGAAAGCCCGAGAGCATGCTGACCGTTGCGTCAAAGTGGTACGTGCGCCCCTCCAGCGAGGTCCAGTTCAGGAAGCGGAACCCCACTTCGGGGAGCTGTCCGGGCACGAATTCCGGCCCGAAATCCCCCTTGGGGTCGTCGAGGAAGTGGATTTCTTTCTTGAGGGAGAGGTCGCGCGCGAGATCGATGACGCCGAAAATATTGACGCCATTGCCCGTGAGCATGATCCACTCTTCGTTGCCCATGGGGATTGCCTTCTCCACCGGGCTCAAACGGCCGTCAACGAGCGTGCCGCGCGACATCGCCAGCGTGGAGAACGTCGCACCGCGGAAGTCGCGGAAATCGACACCGATCGTCAGGTCCACATTGCTCAGGAAGGCCGTGACCTTGCCGGGCAGCGTGAACTCAACGGGCACACGGATGGTGCGCGGCCCCATCTGGAACTGGGCCTTGATGGGCACGGACATCGGACCGATGGTGATGGTGCCCTCCAGGGCACGGATGATGCGCACCGGCCCGACGCGAATACCCACCACGTGGGCCTCGACGTCTTCTTCATTGAGCGAGAGTTCCACCAGCTCGCCCAGGCTGCGACCGGTCATGCGGACCTTCAAGCGGTCGATCAGGTTGATCTTCTTGCCGCGTCCGAGCGGGCCCTTGTAGTCCGCCGTCCGCACCTCATCGAAGATGATCGGAAACTTCTCACTGAAACCCAGAACAATGGCGTCGGACTCCGCCTTGTCTTCCTTGGCGTCGTACCAGACGTGCCGTTCCTTGGACGGTGGGGGCGGGTTGTCGAATGCAAAAATGTACAGGTAGCCGCGGCGCCCGCCGACCGGGTCGGCCACTTCGAGTTCGCGGGCGACCTTGTGCCCGCCGGGCCAACGGCCCGCATGCACGCGGTATCCCACATCGGGAAGCAGGAACACCAGCTCGTCGGTGTCATCGAGGACGCCCGGGCGCTCATCGGGGACCTTCGGCGGGGTATCGTCGAAGATGTAGTCGCCCCTGGCGTTCATTTCATCGATCTGAAAGGGAATCGGTACCAGGCCGTCCCCCAGATCGGAATAAATGCGGATTTTTTCGTTGGACTGGCCGACGAAGGCCGAGAGCTCGCTCCCCTTGACCACCCGAAGCAACGTGGCCCGGTTGGGAGAGCTGAAGACCGGGGGCGCGGCGTAGGCGGCACTTGCAAGGGCCAGCATCGCCACAATCAATCCGGGGATGCACCAGCGCATCCCGACGCGCGTTTGATGAACGTACACACTCGCCCCTTCTGCTCAGAGCAACAGGCCCGATTCAGTGCTGAATCGGGAAATCTACAGAACTAGATGAAGTTTGGGGCGGTTTGTCAGACGGGTCAAGCCCGCCGCTGAGGGCTATCTGGAGGCCACATGGGTGGCGTTCTTGATAATCTGGATCGGCAGCTTGAACTTGCCCCACCGTAGCGTCGCCGGGTTGATGTACATCTGCATCGCCGGGCTGGCCGACGCGCCGCCGCCCTCCGCGCCCTCTCCCTTGAGCAGGGCGATCACCCGGGAGGCCACTTCCTCGGCATTGTTGCCGGCCGAGGTCCCCAGCCCCAGGAGCGCGCCCTCGGCCACGCCGTCCCGGCCGGTTACGAACACCGGTTTGGGCCTTGGAAGACCCTTGATGAATTCAAGCGCGCTGTGGAAGCGGCCAAAATCACTTTCGGTCCAGAACACATCGGGCACGATCAGGATCGCATCGGCAGAAGCGGCATCGGCGCCAAGCGCCTGGGCCACGGTCGTCTTCTCGTCGAGCAGCACGTGCTGCAGTTTGATCCCGCTGGTGGCGGCCGCTTTCTGGTAGGCCGGAAGCAGGGAGCGGTCGCGCCCCTTGCCGGTCGGGAACAGGATTGTCGCACCGGGATTCAGGCACTGCTGGATCATCACCATTACCCGGTCGGGCGGAACCGAGCCGAGCGACCCGCCGGTGCTGGCCCGAAGCGAGCGGATGCCCCGCTGGGCAAGATACTGCGCGGCTCCATCAATGTTGGTCTGGAGCACCACTACCCCGGCCCCGGAATCAGCCAGTTTGACCAGATCGCTCTTCGCGCCCGAAACCAGCATCAATTCCACGCTCGCTGATTTCTCACGCGCGGCGATGACATCGCGAACCCGCGCAGCCTCTGCCGCGCCTGCCTTGTCGTGTGCGATCACGACGCGAGGCCCCGCGCCGTCGGTCGCCTTGTGGCCAACGCCATTTTCCAGGGACTTGAACACCCCGCTGCCGCCGCCCCGGGGGAAGCCCTCCAGCGCGGCAATGCGGGCCTCGAGCACGTAGCTCTTGCCCTCGAGCGAGTGCCAGTTCACCAACTTGAAACCCGCCTCCGGAAGCTGTCCGGGCACGCTCTCGGGGGGCTGCTCGCCATCCACGCTGTCGATGAAATGGACTTCTTTCTTGAGCGTGAGGCTCCGGTCGAGCACGACCTGCCCGTAGAAGTTGATCCCTTTGCCGGTGACCATCATCCACTCTTCATCGCCGAGCTCGACATTCTGCTCGGCACGGGTCGTCTTGCCGTCCACCAGCGTGCCGCGATTGAACGCGAGCGTCGAGAAAGTCCCGCCGCGAAGGTCGCGCAGGTCGACGGCCAGCAGCACGTCCATGTCGCTCAGGAAAGTGCGGATCGGGCCGGGCATGGTGAAGCTCACCGGCGCGCGGATAAAGCGCGGGTAGAGCTTCATCTCGATGTCGAGGGGAACTTCCGGCACGGGGCCGAGCTTACTGAAGCCCTTGATCTCACGAATGACGCGCACCGGCCCTGAACGCGTGCCCACGATGTGCGACTTCACGTCTTCCTCGGTGATCGCGATCTCGATCAGGTTGCCTAGCGTGCGGCCGCGAATGCGAACCTTGAGCCGGTCGATCAGATTCATCCGCACGCCGCCGTTCACGTACTCGGCAAAGCCGACATCAGTGAGCACGTAGGGATACTTCGGGTGAAAACCCATCCGCGATTCAGCCGACGTCACGATGTCGCGGGCGCGATCATATTGAATGTGCCGCGCCTGGGAACGGGTCGGCGGACGATCGAAAGAGAAGATGTAGATGTAACCCACGCGCCCGGTAACCGGGTCGCTGAGTTCGATTTCGCGGCCGATGCGCACGCCCGAGGGCCAGCTTCCCGTGTGCACGCGAAGCCCCGCGTCGCGAAGCAACACGACGAGTTCGTCATCGGCGTCCAGCGCGTCGGGCCGCTCGTCCTTACGAACTTCCTCACCATCGTCGAGGACATACTTGCCCGCGAGGGTGCGCTCGTCGATCTGGTAGGGAATCTGCTGAAGACCATCGCCCCAGTCGGCGAAGACGCGTAGCGATTCGAGCGGAGCATTCTGTAGGCGCGGCAGGTCGGCTCCGGGAATGATGTGTGGAAGGAAAGAGCGATTGACGCCGTCGAAGACAGGACCACGCGTTGCCGCACGCGCCGCTCCCGTCAGGGCAACGAGCGCCGCAAGAACAGCAACTACAACGGATTGGCTACGCGAGCCGATCATTCTGCCTCCCCCTCCTACCGAGCAAGCACGATCCAGCGCGATGAGAACGGCCCGGAAAAGACCGTTTGTTCTCAAAATTTTGAGCCATTTGTCACGGCCGGTCAAACCGGAACATCCGCGCTTGCCCCGCCGTTACAGGCGCTCTAGAAGTGATTCAGGCCTGCATCGGCCCGCCAGTGCGGATTCCGGGCGAGGAGTGTCGCAAAATGAAGCAGTCATTTAATTCCGTTCCTGGCCGGCGCGCCCGCCCCCTGCTCGCTTTTCTGGCCCTGCTGGCGCTCGCCGCCTGCAAGAGCGGCCCACCACCGAGCATCGAGGAGGTCATCACCGCGCGCATCGGCGAGGTCGAGACCGCCGCCCGCGAGCACCAGCTCAAAGAAATCAAGGCCGTCGTCTCGGACCGCTACGCCGACGACAAGCGCAACTCGAAAAAAGAGATCAACCAGCTCCTGACCTATTACTTCTTTCGCAACAAGGCGATCTATCCCTTCGTGCGCGTGCAGTCGGTCGTCTCGGAAAATCCCGAACGTGCCAGCGCCGAGTTGCTCGTCGCGCTGACCGGCACCCCCGTCGCCCAGGCCGAAGATCTCTCGGGACTCAACGCGGATCTTTTTCACTTCGTCCTTGAATTCTCGCTCGAAGATGACGAATGGATGGTCACCGGCGCCACGTGGCGGCGCGCCGAACTTGGAGATTTCCTGTGAGCAAGAAACCACTCTTCTCCGTTTCCCTTGTTACCTGGAACGGCGGCGAGCTCGCCGAGCGCTGCATCGAAAGCGTGCTGCGCCAGCCCCATGATCTCTTTGAGTTGATCGTCGTCGACAACGGTTCAAATGACGGCTCGCTCGCCCGCATCGAGGCGCGACTCAACCGCGCGCGCGAAGAGGGTTTTTCAAACCGCATCCGTCTCGTCACGAATTTCACCAACACCGGTTACGCCAGCGCGCAGAACCGTGCCTTCGAACACGGCACGGCCGATTACGCCTTCGTCCTCAATCAGGACGCCGAGCTCGCGCCCGATCTGCTCGAAACGCTTGCCGGGGCGATTCGCCGCAACCCGGACACGGCGATGTTCGCCGTGAAGCTGCTGGACGCCTCGCAGGAAGGTGTGCTCGACAACGTGGGGCTCACCTTCTGCGCCGACGGTCAGAACCGCGGGCTCGCCCACGGCGAAAAGGATTCCGGCCGCTACGAGGAGGTCCAGGAAGTCTTCTGCCCCTCCGGTGCGGCAGGCGTCTACCGGCGCAAGGAACTCGAAGCAGCCGGCGGATTCGACGAGGACTACTTCGCCTACGGCGAGGACTTCGAGCTCGGCCTGCGCCTTCGCCGCATGGGCGCACGCTGCCTGCTCGTTCCCCATGCGGAGGTCACCCACCAGGGCAGCACCACCCTGGGCGCTGCCTCCCCCAAACGCCTGCGACTCATCGAGCGCAACCGCGTGTGGACGCTGATGAAGCACTGGCCGCTCAACCGCCTGGCACAGGCGCCGGGCGCGTCGGTGGAACGATTCCGCGCCCACTGGGAACAGGCGCAATCGGGCGAGGGCGTCGCCGCCGACTTCGTGAGCGAACGCGGGCTTCCCGCGCTGGTGGGAACAACCGCGAGCGCAAACCTCGAAGCCCTTCGCGGCGCGCCGAAGATGCTACTCAAGCGCGCGCAGCTCGCCTTCCAGCACCCGCTTTCGGGGCGTCAGCTCGATGAATGGATTGAGGATTTCGGCTGCACGCCGGGGGATCTGGCGCGCGGGGTCTGAGCTACTTCTTGCTTGCGACGATCTCGGAAACCTTCGACTGCCCCATCATCTCCTGCTTCATCAGCATCGCCAGGTCGGCGCTCGTGATCGCCAGCCGCTCGGAGATGGCGCGAATGATCTCGCGGTAGATCTTGTTGCCCGGGACGGGATAGGTCGTGCAGAACTCTTCGAGCGAGGCCTTGTCGATGGACTGGCACTCGGTCTTCATGGCCGCGATGCAGCTTGCGGTGCGCACCGAGTGGGGCATGAACAGGGCCATGTCGCCGAAATACCCGCCGCTTCCGATGTAGGAGAGGAAGTGGTTGTCGGGTTCCTTCGTGACGTTCACCCCGCCCTTGGTCACCAGGTAGAGAGAGTCGCCCTCTTCCCCCTCACGGACGATGTGCTCACCGGCCTCGAAGCTCTCGGGACGCAGGTACCCCTTGAGCTCCAGAAGCTCTTCAGAGGTGAGATCAGCAAAGAGAAAGTTCTTGCTGAGTATCTCAAGGGTCTCGTCCAGCATGGCTTCAGGCTATCCCCGGCGGCTCGGGCCGTCAATTACGCAGTGCGCGAGCGCTTTAGCGCAGCGCTCACACTTTTCCAATCCTTTTTGAGCTGCCTGCCCGCCGTGCGCGGATCGACCCGCCCGGAATAGCGGGCCTCGTTGTAGTGGCTGACCCAGTGAAGCAGCGCCTTCCCGGGCGCCCCGCCGGCCCGGCGGGCCAGTTCATCAGCCACTTCCAGCGGCGTGCGTTGCTCACCGGGATCTACGCCCCACCGGCGCGCCTCCTTGTCCAAGGGCGCAAGCAGCGGGGTCAGCACGCTCTGCGCGGCGGTGCGATCCTCCGCCCGGCGGCGCCGGAAGAGTCCCAGGCCCAGCAGCAAGCCGGCGCCCACGATCAGGGTTCCCACCGCCCACATCACCTGCGCGGGCGGCAGGCGCTTGCCCAGCTCTGGCAGCGCCCCACCCTTTCCGCCGGTCATCTTCGGAAGCTCGGTGGCCACCTTGGCAACGATGCCGAGCTGCTCGGCAAAGGAATACCGGAGCACCCAGTCGTACCACCAGAGTTCGGCCTGTTGCTTGGCATCCTGATAGGCCAGCACCCAGGGGCTGATCCGTGCGTGTTCGGCCGCCAGGTCGCGGGGCGAGGGATCGATGCTCACCCAGCCGTCCTGCTCGTCCCAGGCTTCCACCCAACTGTGGGCGTCGCTCTCACGCACGGTCCAGGTGCCGGCCGCGGCGTCATAATCGCCGGCTGCAAAACCGGTCACAACCCGCGCGGGGATTCCCTGCGCGCGCAGCAGCACCGCGGCGGCCGAGGCGAAGTATTCGCAGTGACCTGTCTTTTCTTCGAACAGGAAGCTCGCCACCGGGTCGGGGCTTCTGCCCACGCGCCGGTCCAGCGAGTAGGTGTAGTTCTCGGTCAGGTAGTCCTCGACCGCAAGGATGCGGTTGATCCGCCGGCCGGTGCCCTCGGTATCGGCCTTGCGCCCGATCTCACGGGCGAGCCGTTCCACCTCGGGGCTCAGCAGCACGGGCAGTTGCGTGAGCCGCCGCTTGAGCGCGGGGTTCATCCACTGATGGGGCGATGCGCTGTCCTTCGCGGGAGTCAGGTACGCGACCTAATAGCTCATCGGCAACAGGCGCGAGCGCTTTGTCTCGCTGCGTTCGAAAAACAGGTCGCCCGCATAACTCGTGGAAATCTCCGAGAAGGGGCCGCGCACAGCCAGCGTATCGAGCGGACCGAGCGCGCGAAGCGAGGGCGCAATCAGTGCCGGGATCTCCAGCGGCGAGAGGTCGAATTCAAAGAGCTGAGCGAGCGGCCGTGTCTCGATTGCATCCAGGTCGCCGGCAAAGACGCCCGGCGCCGCGCGGTGCAGGGCTGCCGGGCGCATGGGAGTGCGGCTCCAGCGCGTACCGTCGAAACGATCGAGCGTCTGCACCCGCCAGAGCGGAGCCTGTTTGAGCGGCGGATCGACGGCGACCCGGAACATCACCCGCGACCCGGGCGAGAGAAGTCCCTGCTGGCGAAGGTCCACGCCCAGCGGAAAGCGATTGCTGCCGGCACCATCGACGAAGTTGAACTCCACGATGGCGGCCGAAAGACGCGGCAGGGAGAAGAAGATGATCCCGCCGCCCAGGAAAATCAGCGCGCCCGAGAGAAGCGCGAGCTTGTAGATGCGAAACGGAATGAAAGGCCCGCCGCGGGCGAGTTCGTCCTCGGACTTGGTCGCCGCCGCGCTGGCCAGGTACAGGCCGATGGGCGCCAGCGTCACGTAGATGAGCAGCAGCGGCGCAATGATGTAGGAAAAAGTGAACACCGTGCCACCCAGCAGCACGAAGAAGGAAAGCAGCAGGATCTGTAGCTCGTCGCGGCCGCTGCGCCGGCCCCAGACCTTTACCACCAGCAGCCAGCGCACGAATTCGAACAGGTAGAACACCACGTTGGCCGGCGAGTACCAGGTGCGCGTTCCCTCGAAGAGCAGGAGCGCCAGCAGCAGGCCCGTCCACAGCCCGTCGGGAATCACCTGTCGCGCACTGCGGGGCAGTACATACCCCAGCCCGATCGCCGCGGCGAAGAGCACGCCCTCCCAGGCGGTGCGCACGTCGCTGGCCAGATAGGCAAGCGCCGCCACGCCGCAAAGCAGCCCGCCCACCCAGTCGAGATGTCGCTTGAGGTTCATCGGTCTTTACGATGCCACGCCGGGCCTTTGCGATCTGTCTGATCGCGCGCGTTGACGGACTTTGAGTATCACGCCCATAGTATGGATGATGGCCACGGCACCGGAAAACGAATCGGACCTCGACCTGGGCGAGGAGTTCCTGCAGTTTCTCGAAGAGAAGCGCTCGATC
Organism: Chrysiogenia bacterium; assembly: GCA_020434085.1. NCBI lineage: Bacteria > Pseudomonadati > Chrysiogenota > Chrysiogenia > Chrysiogenia bacterium. The sequence continues at coordinate 25,803 of JAGRBM010000044.1, forward strand.
CGCAACTACAAGCCCGATGCGGTCGAGCCCGAGAAGATCGAGCTCATGGTGCGTGCCGCGCTTTCTGCGCCCTTTTCGGGAAAATCCCCCTGCTGGCACATCCTGGCCGTCAACGACGCCAAGGTGCGTGATCGCGTCCAGCGCGCAGCCACTGCCGGGCTCAACAAGATGAACTTCTGGGTGCGCACGGCGCCCACGATTCTCGTCCTGTGCGCCAAGCCCGGCGCGGCCAAGAAGCGCCAGGGGATTGCCTACTACCTGGTGGACTCGGCGCTTGCCATGGAGCGCGCCTCCCTGATGGCGCACCAGCTCGGGCTGGGATCGTGCTGGATCGGCAATTTCGATGAGCGCGGCGTCAAACGCGCCTGCCGGATTCCCAGCGGCATTCGCGTCGTGGGACTGCTGAGCCTTGGCTATCCCGAGGAAGACGGCGAGTCCATCATGGGCGTGCCAGTCATCAACGATTTCGACCAGTATTACGACCTCATCCGCTCGAAATTCGACCGGGACAAGCGAGTTCCCCTTCGCTCGGCATTTAGCTACAACTACTTCCCATAAACAACGAGTGATGTTCGGAAGCGACCGGGCACTTTCATAAAGAGGCGCGTGATGTTTCAGAGGCTCCTTGCAGCACCAGCAATTCTTGTGGCGACTTTCGCGGTGTTTCTTGCCGCTGCGATGCCTGCGCATTCCCAGGGGCAGAAGTACCGCATTCCCCTGAAGAAGGCGCGGCTTCCCGTGGGCATGGTGCAGGGCCGCGTGACCGATCGCACCGGGGCACCCATCAACGCCGTCGTTTCCATCGAGGAAACCGAGGGCAACCCGCCCAAGAGCGTGGCCGTGCCGCTCGACAACAAGACCGGCAACTTCAAGATCAAGCTCGCGCCGGGTCAGTACAAGCTCACCGCGCAGGCGGAGGGGTATGTCGGCGTCGCGCTCAATGTCGAGGTGCGCGACAAGTTCCGCGCCAAGGTCCCCATCAAACTTCAGAAGGCCAAGCCCACCCCGGAGGAAGCGACCACCGAGAGCGCGCCCGAGAGCGTGGCCGTGCGCTATGACCGCGATGGCAACCTGGGCGAAGAGCTCGAAGAGGACAACATCCGCAAAATCGAGCTGGAAGAAGCCCTCCGTTATGCCGCCGGCGAAACCGCTGTGCCGGCCGACGGAGAGGCACTGCTGACAAAGCTCGCCAACCTGATGAAGCGCGACGAGACGCTGGTGCGCCTGGTCGTCACGGGGCACTCCCACAAGCTCGGCGACAAGGGCCTCGAAAAACGTCGCAGCGAGCGCCGCGCAGTCTATGCAAAGAACTTCCTGGTCAAGGCGGGAGTCGATCCCGCGCGGCTGCGCGTGCAGGCCAAAGGGGCCGACGACACCGTAGCCTCCGGCGACGATGAAGAGGCACGCGCCCTCAACGACCGCGTGAACTTTGAGCTGTGGAAGCTCAAGGAATAACTACTTGAAATCGCGGCGCCGGAAGATGATCGACGAAACGAGGATCAAGCCGGCGGTGTAGAGCAGCGCGTAGAGCGTGATCTGCCAGACGTATCCCTCGGGTGGCGCCAGGTTGTAGGGAACGCGATCCTTCAGGTTCAGTTTGCTGAAGTCCGGCAGGATGTAGAAAATCTTCGTCACGACGCGCTCGTAGGCCTTGAGATCCCAGTAGCGCTGATAGTTACGAATCTCCGAGGCCAGGCTCCCCACGATCCAGAATCCCAGCGTAAAGAGCCCGCTCAGATACGGCGTCGAAAACGACGAGAAGAGCATGGCGATGGCGCTCACCATCATCAGCTCCAGATAGATCGCCCACAGCGCCTGCCCGGCAATTCCCGGCACCGTGCCCTCTGCCGCCCAGGTCGCCAGCACCAGGCACATCGCCATGCCGGCCAGCACGATGGCAATGGCCGCCACCTGCCCCAGGTATTTGCCGATCACGAATTCGGTGCGACTCACCGGCTTGGACAGGACGTTGTAGACCGTCTTCTTGTCGAGTTCCTGGTAGAGCAGGTTCACGCCCATGACGATGGAAATCATCACGCCGAAGAGGTTGATGGCGCCCAGCCCGATGTCGAGCACCATGATCCCCTTTTGCCCCGGCGCCGCGCTGTCGAGCACGCCGCCCACCGCAATCAGGCTGATCGCAAAAAAGAGAACGGTGTAGAGAATCCGCTGCCGGACGATCTGCACCATCGTGTTGTAGGTCAGCCAGAAGATTCTATTCATGGGAGTCGTCCTCCCGAACGAGCTGATAGAAGTATTCGTCGAGGTCCTCGCGCACGGGCGTGAGCGAGAGCAGCTCGCCCTGCTTCTCGATCACGAGCCTGGCCAGCTCTTCGGCCATGGCTTTCTCGGAGAGCGAGAGGTGGAGCACCTCGCCTTCTTCGCGCGCCCAGATGGCGGCTTCGCGGAATTTCGCGGTCGTCTCGGCGGGGATTCCCTTTACCGCAACGTCGTAGCTTTTTACGCGCGGGTGCAGCATCTCCGCCAGCGGCCCCGCACGACGAATCTTGCCCTGCACGATGACGCCGATGCGGTCGCAGATGACTTCGATGTCGCTGAGGATGTGGGTGCTGAAGAAGACGGTCCTTCCCTCATCCCGAAGGGACATGAGCAGGCGGCGCACTTCGTAGCGACCGATGGGGTCGAGGCCTTCCATGGGTTCGTCGCAGATCAACAGCTCGGGATCGTTGATGAGCGCCTGCGCCAGTCCCAGGCGCTGCAACATGCCGCGAGAGTATTTGCGCACGGGCATCTTCCAGGCGGCCTTGTCCAGGCCCACGCGCTCAAGAAGCTCGTGGGTCCTCGTCTTCGTCGTCTTGCCGTCAAGGCCGCACATGCGCGCTGCCAGCGCCATGGTGTGCACGCCGCTCAGTTCGTCATAGAAGTAAGGGTTGTCGGGAAGAAATCCGATGCGCGAGCGGACCGACACCGAGCTTTGCGGCTCGCCAAAGAGCGAGTAGCTTCCGCCGCTGTCTCTTACCAGCCCGAGCAGGATCTTGATCGTGGTCGTCTTACCCGCACCGTTGGGGCCGAGAAAGCCGTAGATCTCGCCGGGCCGGACCTCGAAGTCCACGCCCTTGAGCACCTGCTTGCGCTGCAGGAGAAAGCCGGTGCGGTACCACTTCTCCAGCTCGCTGCATTGGATGACTGATTCGCTCATACGCTCTCCTGACCACCGCGCGCCCGCGCGCGAAGCCATCCCCTAATTCGAAGCTTCGTAGACGGCGCGGCAGTGCGCGACGCGCTCCTTGAAATAGTTATCAAGCC